>NZ_JBSFJC010000332.1:0-2818 GCF_053597855.1 Kitasatospora sp. NPDC001225 | reverse complement strand
GCCGATCCGGGGGCGCTGGCGTTCCGGGGCGCCGTGCACGGGAAGTCGGCCGGGCGACTTCCCGTGCACGGCGCCGGCGGTCTGCCCTTTGGGGACAGGAGGTGCTTCCCCCGCCAAGGGTGCCCGGGCTCTGTCCCCGGGCGCCCGGGCCCAGGAGACTGCGGGGGAGACCGCCCCTGCAACCTGTGAGGTCGAGCCGTGATCGGCGCCACCGCCACTCCCCGCTCCGCCCGGCGGCCGGCCCGGGCCGCCCTCGCGGCGCTGCTCGCGCTCGCGACGGCCCTGGTGACCCTGGCCGGGGCCGCCCCCGGAGGGCAGGGCGCCGCCGCGGCCCCGGCGGCCGCGGTCGACCCGGCGGCCGGGCGGATCGTCTTCGCCGGCACCGACCACCGCGGCCTCGGCCGGGTGACCGGCATGACGGACAGCGCCCCGCTGTTCGGGCCCGGCCCGATCCACTTCGACCGGGACCCGTCCGCCCGCGGCGGCGAACTCGTCTTCACCAGCCTGCGGGACGGCCCGCTGCCCCAGGTGTACCTGCGCGACGCGGCCGGCGCGGTGCACCGGCTCACCACCGGCATGGACACCGCCCACCCCGCGCTCGCCCCCGACGGCAAGGGCGTCGTCTTCGAGGCCCTGGAGCCCCGCGCCGGGGACGCCGGCCCCCGGCACGTCCTGTGGGCCGTCAACCGGGACGGCAGCGGCCTGCGCCGGATCACCGAGGGCGCGGCCGACGAGACCCACCCGACGGTCTCGCCCGACGGCAAGTGGATCGCGTACTCCTGCGACGGCGAACCGTCGCACCGTCAGATCTACCTGCGGCCGTTCGAGGGCGGCGCGCCCGTCAAGGTCACCAGCGTGACCAGCGGGGACGCCGTGGACCCGGCCTGGAACCCGGTGAACGACGACGCCCACCGCAACGAGATCGTCTACACCCGGGACGAGGGCGCCCAGGGCCGCACCCTGGTCCTCACCTCGCCCACCGGCGGCGAGAAGGCCTTCTTCCCCGGCACCGGCTCCACCTGGAAGACCGGCTCGGCCGGCTGGCTGGCCGACGGCAGCGGGGTGCTCTTCCTCAGCGCCGACCTGCTCGACCCCAACGACCCGACCCCGCAGCCCGACCCGTCCCGGCCGCCGGTGGTGAACCTCTACCGGGCGCTGACCTGCAACTGCGAAGCGCCGAAGGTGCTCTACCGCGCCAACCGGCTGATCGCCACGCCGACCTGGCTGGGCACCCAGACCGAGGGCGGCCCCGTCGTCGAGCAGACCAGCGCCTCCGGCGCCAACGTCGCCGACGTCGAGGACGTCCTCCCCGACGGCTCCGACCCGCGCGACCTCGGCATCAGCGTGCTCCGCGAGGACCCGGCCGCCGCCGACAACACCAGCACCGACCCGGGCGCCGACCCGCTGTTCCACCCCCGCCCCGGCTTCGACCCCTGGTACGAGCGCCAGACCTACACGCCCGACGGCCGCCGGATCGTGGTCACCCGCTACGAGGACGGCCCGGCCGGACGGATCCAGCGGATCTGGACCGCCGACGGCGACGGCGCCGACCCGCAGCCGATGAACCTCGCCGGACGCGGCCCGAACGACCGCGACACCGACCCGTCGATCTCCCCGGACGGCCGGCTGATCGTGTTCAGCCGCAGCACCCCGGCCACCGGCCAGGACCCGGCCCGGCCCGGGCGGGTGCTGATCGCCGAGGTCGCCACCGGGAAGATCGTCGGCACCGTCCAGCCGCCGGCCGGCCAGCAGGGCGCCTCCGACGGCCAGCCGTTCTGGTCCCCCGACGGCAAGCTGATCGCCTTCTCCCGGACGGCGGTGGTCAACGGGAACGCCGGCAACCTGCACGTCTGGACCGTCACCGCCGACGACCTCACCCGGCAGACCGACCTCAGCCGGACGGCCTGCCCGGGCAACTGCGACGTCATCGACGACAGCCCCGCCTTCGCCCCCGACGGCCGCCGCATCGCCTTCAACCGCAAGGCCGGTGACGGCGGGAACAACCAGCAGGACGGCATCGTCGTCACCTCGCCGACCGGCGAGGACTGCACGGTGGTCGTGCCCACCGGGCTCGGCCAGGGCGCCTGCACCCGGCCGCTGCCCGACCGCCCCACCACCGGGCCCTTCCAGCCCCGCGACGTCGCCTGGACGGCGAACAGCGCGCAGCTGGTCCTGACCTCCCGCCGCGCCGCGCCGCCGAACTCACCGGAGGGGCTCAAGGTCTACGACTTCGCCACCGCCAAGCTCACCGAGCTCGACTGGCGGCTGCCGGGCCGCCAGAAGGAGCCGGCCGTCCAGCAGTCCGTCGACCTGGCGGTCAGCGTGCCCGAGCGGACCCCGGCCGTCCCCGTCGACGGCAGCACCGAGGTGACCGTCACCGTCACCAACAAGGGCCCCGCGCCCTCACCCGGCACCGCCCTCACCGTCTCGGTGCCGACCGGTGCCCGGCTCGACAAGCTGACCACCCCGACCGGGACGTGCGACGCGGCCGCCCTGCGCTGCGAACTCGGCACCCTGACCCCGCGCCAGGTGGTCCGGATCAAGGCCACCCTGGTCGGCACCCGGCCCGGCGTCCCGGACTTCGGCTGGACCGTCACCGGGACGGTCGTCGACCCGTACCCCGACGACGACTCCGCCCGGACCTTCCTGCCGGTGCTGGAACCGTCGACCCCCTCGCCGAGCCCGACCCCGACCCCCTCGCCGACCGCGACGCCCACCCCGACCCCGACACCCACCCCGACCACGACCCCGCCCCCGACCAGCCACCCAGCCCGCCCGTCCCACCGCCGCCCCCGGCCGCGCCACCGCATGCCTGGCC
>NZ_JBSFJC010000331.1:0-2829 GCF_053597855.1 Kitasatospora sp. NPDC001225 | reverse complement strand
GCCCGCGGGCCCGAGCGCGGGCGGCGGTGGCGGCGCGGCAGGGGCCGGTGACGCGAGCTCCTGCTCCGGCACGGGCATGGCGCTGGCCGGCAACCCCGGTGCCGCGGGCGGGTCCGGTGCCGCGGGCGTCGGCGGGATCACCGGCGGTCAGGGCACGTCGGGGAACCCCGGGTCGGGCGAGTACGGCGGCCCGGGCGGCACCGGCGGGGCGGGCTCCGCCGGTGGCGCCCCGCCGGTGACCGCCGTCACCCCGCCCGCCGGCATCGGTGCCGGCGGAAGCGGGGGAACCGGCAGTGCCGGCGGGGCGGGAGGCCGGGGAGGGAACGGCGGAGGCCCGGCCCCCTACCCGAACCCTCAGTCGGGCGATCACGGGACCTCGGGCACCGGCGGCCAGCCGGGCGGACCGGCCGGCCCCGGCTACGTCCTGATCACCTGGTAGGAACCCGCCGGTCGGGGCCTTCGCCGAACACCGCCCCGCGAAGGCCCCGACCGACTGACCGGCTCCGGTGAGCAGCCGGTGTCCGGGACGACGACCTCGCGACCAGGGCCGGGCCCCGCACCGCGACCACCAGCCGGACCACTCCGCCGCCACGGTACGAGCCGGCCCCACGGACCGGTCCGCACGGTGACCGGCCCGGAGACCCGGGCCCTGGCGGAACCGAGCGCGGGTCGCACCCGCGGGCCCGTCAGCGCCCTCCCCCCCAGAACTCTCACGGAACCCTGAACCCTCCTCATGGAAGGCGAACACCATGCGCGACACGAACCACGCACCCGTTCCGACGGCCGGGGCCGGATCGCCCAGGCGGTCCGGAAGGCGCCTGATCGGTACCGCGAGCGTGCTGGCGCTGGGCTGGAGCACGCTCTGCGGTCCGCTGCCGGTGGCCTCGGCGGCCCCGACCGCGCCCACGGCCTCGAAGCCGGCGGCCAAGGCCGCGGGCGGTTCCCAGCTCTTCACCACCCCGGGGCTGGACTACTTCACCGTCCCGGCGGGAGTGACGTCCCTGACGGTCTCGCTCTGGGGAGCGGGCGGACCCGGCGGTGGCGGTGGTGGCGGCGGTGGTGCGGGCGGCGGAGGCGGCGGGGCGAGCGCCGGCGGCGACACGGGCGGTGCCGGCGGCGGGGGTGGCGGAGGCGGCGGCGGGGGCGGCGGGGGCCAGGGCGGCCAGGCCGGTACGTTCGTCACCTGTCGGCTGGACTTCGGGGGCCTGCGGGTCGACAACCTGGAGGTCAACGTCGGCGAGCCGAGGGGGGCGACCGCCGGCGGGGCGGGCGGGTCCAGCGGGTCGGGCGGCCCCGGGGACAACAAGGACGGCGGCAACGGGGGCAACGGCGCGAACGGCCAGGCCAACCCCGACCCCGCGTTCGCGGCCGACACCTACGTCTCCGCACGGTTCGTGATCCCCCTGCCCTACCTCGCGATCGCCACCGGTGGCGGCGGAGGGCACGCGGGCGGGCGCGGTGGCGGTGGCACGGGCGGCGGCGGCGCGGGCGGCTTCCTCGAACCGTACGGCAAGGGCGGGTCCGGAGGCGGCGCCGGCAGCGGAGGCTCCGGTGCTCCCGGCATCGGCCAGCAACCCTTCTGCTACGGCCCGGGGGAACAGACCACCGTCGGGGCCGTCGGCGTCAACGGCAACTCGGCGGGCTCCGGAGGCGGCGGCGACAACGGTGAGGGCGCCCTCCCCGGCGGTGTCGGCGGGTTCGGCGGCAGCGGCGGGTCCGGCGGGTACTCCGGAGGGGGCGGCACGGGCGGCGCGGCCATCGTGTCCGGCGGCTACGCGTTCGGCGCCGGCGGCCGGGGCGGCGACGGCGGGCCCGGCCACAGGGCAGGCGACGGAGGCCAGGGCGGTACGCCCGGAGTCAACGGCGGCGATCCGCAGAGCGGGGGCCCCGGCCCGCACGGCGAGAACGGCACGGGCGGAGCCCTCGGCGGAAACGGGGCCGTACTCATCCAGTGGTGACCGCGCCACCCAGCTGACACTGCCCGGCTCCGGGACCTCCACTCGGAGGACGTCGAGCACGGGAGCGACGGTCCGCACCGCGTGGTGCGGACCGTCGCTCCCGTCGTTGCCGACGCCGCGCACCGGCGCGGGCGGCCACGCTCCGCGACCCCTCCCGCGGAGCACCCCCGGGCGCGCGGCCGGGGCGGCGGCGGTAGGACGGATACGGACCCGGCCGGGAGGAGTGTCCGTGAAGATCGTCGTCGACCTCAACCGCTGCCAGGGCTACGCGCAGTGCGCGTTCCTCGCGCCCCGGGTGTTCGAGCTGCACGGCGAGGAGGCCCTGATGTACACCCCGCTGCCCGCCGTCGAGCAGCGGGAGCGCGTCCTGCGGGCCGCGGCGGCGTGTCCGGTGCAGGCCATCCTGGTCGAGGACCGCGCCGAGGCCGGGGCCGTCGGCCCAGAAAGCCCCGGCGGGGAGGGCCGGTCCGGTGTGCGGTGACCTCCGGAGTGGCCGGATCGTCGTCGTCGGCGCCTCGCTGGCCGGGCTGCGCGCCGCGGAGACGCTGCGCGACGAGGGCTTCGCCGGGCGGCTGACCGTGGTCGGCGAGGAGCGCCGACCCCCGTACGATCGTCCGCCGCTGTCCAAGCAGGTGCTGCTCGGGCGGGTGCGCGCCGGGGAGACCGCGCTGCCGCGCCGCCGCGAGGTGGACGCGGACTGGCGGCTCGGCGTCCGCGCGACCGGCGTGGACGGGGCGGCCAGGCAGGTGCTGCTCGCGACCGGCGAACGGCTGCCCTACGACCGGCTGCTGATCGCGACGGGCACCCGGGCCAGGCCCTGGCCGGACCCCGCGCAGGCCGCCCTCGACGGGGTGTTCACCCTGCGCACCGC
>NZ_JBSFJC010000330.1:0-2832 GCF_053597855.1 Kitasatospora sp. NPDC001225 | reverse complement strand
GTGGAAGCCCTCCGGCGTCGGCGCCGTGTGGGTCAGCGGGTAGACCCCGAACTGCAGGTAGTGCAGGGTCTTGCGCATCATCTGGGCCGGCGAGCAGACCGAGACGAGCGTGCCGAACCCGCCGTCCCTGAAGTACGAGGCGGCGACGAAGCACTCGTCGGCGGAGCCGTAGACGCCGGCCTCGCCCTTGTACCGCTCGTTGAGGTCGTCGCCGCGCACGGCCGGGGCCGGCACGCCGAGCTTCTCCAGGAACTCCCCGCCGGCCCGGCTGAGGCTGTTCTCGTCCTCCACCCCGAGGTGCCGGTGGCGGCTGCCCGGCACGTAGACCTCCACCGGCCGCCCGGCCTCCAGGTAGCCCCGGTAGAGCTCGTGGCCGCGCCGCAGCCGGGCCTCGAACTCCTCGCCCGGCACGGCCCGGTCGGCCAGCGGGTGCTGGGCCGCCACCTCGATCAGCACGCCCGGCAGGTGGCGCCGTGCCCGCATGAAGGCCTGGGCCGTGGAGAGCCGCTCGCGCCACCGCCGCTCCGTGGCAGGGGACAGGGCCGCCGTGTCACGTAAGTCCATCGCAGACCGCCTCACGATATCGTCCTCACTTCGCCGCGCTCCTCGACGATGGCCCAGGTCCGGTCGAAGTGCTTCCAGCAGGCGTCGATCAGACCGAAGTCCCGGGTCCCGCGCAGTTCCAGGGACGGGGTCTCCGGGGCCCGCGCCGGCGGCAGGGTCAGCGTGACCCATCCCCAGGTCCGGTCGCAGAGAATCATCGTGGACCGCAGGTGCGTGGTGAAGAACCCGATCTCGATCGATCCGGCGGCCGTGCTGCGCGCCCCTGCCTCGCGGACGATCGACCGCAGCCGGGCCTCCACCTCGCGCACCTCGGCCGCGATCGGCGAGCGCTGGTCCCACAGCGACTCGGACTCGTCGACGTCGACGAGGAACTGCCCGTCGGGCGTCGGCACCAGGACGCGGATCCGGGAGCCGGCCGCGAGCGCCTTCGTCAGGTAGGGCGTCTGGATCTCGATCAGCCGTTTTCCGCTGGTGGACATGATCCCGATCGACGAGGCCTTCCCGAGGTTCTCGCTCAGGGCGTTGCCGGCCTGCCCGTCCACGCTGATCCGGGCCACACCGATCTGCGTCCCCGGGGCCACCAGGTTCTGCCATTCGGCGGAGAAGGTGTGCGCGATCGAATTGCCCTTGACCCAGCCGGGCTGGGGAGTGTGCCGGACGGCCAGCCGCAGCGCCCTGGTGACGTCGTTGCGCAGGTCGGCGACGGTGCGCCAGGACCTCCAGAGCCGCTCGCGCCGCACCTTCTCGCGGAAGACGGCCAGCCGCTGCGCGTCCTCCGGCGTCGGCTGCCAGCTGTCCGTGTGCAGTTCGACGGGGTCGGCGTGGACGAACACCAGGATGGGCTTGTCCAGCGAGCGGGCGTGGTCGTACTCCCGTTCCGTGAAGCTGACGGTCCCCGCGCCGACGTCCCCGTACCGCGCTCCGAGGATGAGGACGAGGTAGTCGCAGTCGTTGATCACCCGCTCGACGACCTCCCAGGCGCCCTCCGCCCGCGCGTCGAACAGTTCCATGCCGGAGGGGATGTACCCCTCCTTGACCAGCTCGTCGATGACGGCCTCGCGGTGCTGCTTCAGGTCCAGGCTGGTCGAGCTCACGAACACCTGGTAGCGGCGCTCGTCAGGGGCGGTGCCGGCCGGCGGCGCGGTGCCCGACGACGCCGGGGCGCCGGGGTGGGCGTCGGACTCCGCCAGCCCGTAGTAGTTGAAGTTGTTCGTCACCGAGCTGCGCGGGCCGATGGCGTTGCCGGCGACGTCGGCCCCGGCACCGACCCCGCCGCCCCGCACCTCCACGTGCTCGGCCGGCCGCTCCGGCTCTCCCGGGTCCTGCGGCCTGCGCCGCCGGAAGCGCGACCCCGGCATCAGCCGGCCACCTCGCCGCCCTCGCCCAGCGCGTTCCCGGCGACATCGCCCCCCGCGGCCACCGCTCCCTCGCCCTCGGCCGACACGGCCCGCCCCGGCCCGGACACCCCGCGCGGGGCCGGCGGCGTCCCCGTGACCCTGCTGTCGGCGCCGATCGCGTTGCCCGTCACGCTCCCCCCTGCGGCCACGGCACCGCGTCCGCCGGCCCGGACGGCGCCACCGTCGTCCTGCCCGCCACGCCGCAGCGCGTACACCGAGGCGACGAGCCCGGCGAGTCCGACGACCGCCCCGACGACGGCGCTCGCCCGCTCGGCCCCGGCGGCGTCCCCGAGCACCGCCCACAGCGCGAGCGCGACCGCAACACCCGTACAGGCCGAGGCCGTTGACCAAAACAGCAGGCGCATGTGCGATGCCCTCCATCACAGCGACAACCCGGTGAGACCGTAGTACCCGGCCCCCGCTCGCACCACGCTCCGGAGGCACCTCGAACCGGGTCGCGCATCCGGCGACGGATACCGCCGCGCCGCCGGGACCGGCTCCCAGTGCGCCGGGTGGCCCGTACGGGGTGCCCGGAAAGGAGGGTGCGCCGGGCAGCCGGGATTGGCGCGCCCGGCGTCTTCACACCATTCGGTCCGCCCCGCTCGCCGATGACTGGTACACCCAGTGGAAGAACACCACGGCCGATCCCGACGCACCGGTGAAAGAAAATCCGACCGAAACTGACCTGGCGTTCGGACCAGGACGTCCTCTGGCGGGGGTCCAACCGGACCCCCGAGGTCATCTTCGCCGACGGGCTGCGACCACAGGGGGAGAAGACATCCGAGGACCAGCGCCAGTACAACTGGGTCAGCCCGAACGGCTCGGCCTGACGGCACTCCGTGGACACCGCGCTGCCCGGGGGACCGCGTTC
>NZ_JBSFJC010000329.1:0-2857 GCF_053597855.1 Kitasatospora sp. NPDC001225 | reverse complement strand
GGGTGGTGGAGTTCATCAAGACCGGCTCCCAGGTCGGGGTGATCCCGGCCGAGCTGGGCGAGCTGGCCCTGCTGCGCGGCTACGAGGACGGGGACACCCGACCACTGCACGAACAGGTCGCCGGCGCGATCAGACGAGCCGTCGCCGAGGGCGAGTGCGCCCCCGGGGACAAGCTGCCCCCGGCCCGGGAGCTCTCCCGGGCCCTGGGGGTGAACACCAACACCGTCCTGCGCGGGCTGCGCACGCTGCGCGACGAGGGGGTGCTGGAGTTCCGCCGGGGCCGCGGCATCACGATCGCGACCGGCGCCGACACCCGCTCCGAACTGGTGGACCGGGTACGGCAGTTGGTCGAGGACGCGGCCCGGGCCGGCTACAGCAGGAACGATCTCGTGGACATGATCAGGGGGATGTCGTGACGGACTCGGGGAACACCACGGAACCGACCACGGAACCGGCCGCCGCACGGCCACCGGCACCCGGTGGCGCCGTCTGGGCCGCGGCGGCCTGGTCGGTCGGGGTGCTGGCGCTGCTGGTCGCCCTGCCGCTGGTGGCGCGCCACCGGCTGCCGGACCCACTGGCCACCCACTGGGGCGGGCGGGAACCCGACGGCTCGATGTCGCTGACGGCGGCCACGGTCTTCCCGGCCGCGTTCTGGGCGGTCCTGGTGCTGATCTCGGTGGTCCTGCGGCGGTACTGGGCCGGCCGGACGCCCGGGGTCGGGTCGGCGATGCTGGCGGCCGGCGGGGTGCTGCTGACGGGGGCGCAGGCCTCCATCGTGCACGCCAATCTGGACCGCGCCCGCTGGCAGGACGCCGCCCCGATGGGCATCGAGGTGGTCCTGATCCTGCTGGCCACCGGCCTCGCCGGGGTGCTGGCGGTGCTGGCCGGCCGGCGCTACGGCGGCCGTCCGGAGCGGCACCCGGCGGCCGGGGCACCGGCGCTGGAGGTGCCGCCGGGCGAGCAGGTCGTCTGGCTCTCCCAGGCCGCCAACCCGTGGCTGCAGCTGTCCGCCGCGGTGCTCGGGCTGCTCTCGGTAACGGGGGTGCTGGTCACCGCGAGCGGGGTCGTCGACCTGGACTGGGTGCTGGTGCTGCCGCTCGCCGTCGGCGCCCTCGCGCTCCTCGGCTGCTCCTCGGTACGGGCCCGGGTGACCGAGCGCGGCCTGACCGTCGGCTTCGGCCCGTTCGGGTGGCCCGCCCGCCGCTGGTCCCCCGCCGAGCTCGACTCCGCCCGTGCCGAGCGGCGCACCGCCGCGCAGTCGGGCGGCTGGGGCTACCGGATCAACGGGCTCGGCACCACCGTGATGGTGCGCCCGGGCGTCTGCCTGGTGGTCCGCACCCGTCGGGGCACGGACTTCGCGGTCAGCGTCGACGACGCCGAGCGCGGGGCCGCACTGCTCAACGCGCTGATCGCCCGCACCCGGCAGCCCACCGGCTGAATCGTTTCGGCGGCGGGGTACCCGGCGGTCCGGTCCACGACCGGGCCGCCTCGCCGTTCCCGCGCCCCCTCGCCGCACTCACCCCCGCTCCCCTCAGGACTCCCCCGCGCGCAGTTCGGTGGCGATCTGCCGCCGTCCGGCGACCAGCGTCTCCAGCACCACCCCGAGGCAGGCCACCAGCGTCAGGCCCGCGGTGGGCAGCAGCACCGGCAGCGGCGCGGGATCGAGGGAGCCGCCCGTCCCGGCCCCGACCAGGGTCGAGAGGTCGAAGGCCGGCCCCAGCAGGACGGCCGCCAGCACCGCGACCCCGGCGCCGCCGACGGCCGCCGCCAGGGTCCGCGGCAGCGCCTCGGCGATGATCAGCGCCAGCCCCTGCCGGGGCCGCAGGCCCATGGTGCGCAGCCGGGCGAGCACCGTCGTACGGTCGGGCGCGGCCCGCAGCAGCGTCAACAGGACCGCGAGGACGGCGAATCCGGCGCTGGCCGGGGCCGCGTACCAGAACAGCCGTCCGGCGGCCTGCTGCAACGGGTCGTCGGCGAGCTGCGCGGCGTACTCGCGGCTGCTGCCGACCCGGTAGGCGGGCGGCAGTCCGTGGCTGCCCCGGCCGGCCGCCGCGGCCTCGTCCGCGATCAGCTTGTCGAGGCCGGTCGGCTCGACCAGGCCCCGCTCCAGGAGGAGCGACCTGATCCGCCCGGGGTCGAGGCCGTCGCCGACGGCCAGCCACCCGGTCCACCGGCCGAGTTCCGGCAGGCGTTCCACGGCGGGGCCGCTGGGCACCACGACGAACGGCTGCTCCGGCTCCGGCAGTGCCGGGGTCGCGGTGACGATCCCGGCGACGGTGGTGCGCAGTTCGCTCGCGGTCGACAGGTGCAGCGTCGGCGCGCCGGCGGCCAGGCGCGCGGCCAGGTCGCGGCTGAACAGCGCGGGTACCGGGGTGTCCGGGCCGCCGGGGGTGCCGGCGAGCTTCGCCGGGTCGAACGCGCCCGCCCCGAGGGTGCGGGCGATCGCGGCGTACGCGGTCGGCTCGGCGACCACCAGGGTCACCTTGGTGTAGTCGTTGGGGCCGGCGCCGACGAACCGCGCGCGCTGGTCCACCCGGACCGCGGTCGCGCTCCGGGCCTCCGGGAGTCCGCCCACGGCCTTGAGGAACGGGTCCGGCAGGGTCGCGTAGTCCGGGACGGAGACGGCGATGTCGCCGCCGGTCGCGACCCGTCCGGCGTGCAGCCTGCCGTGGTCCACGGAGGCGAGCAGGGTGGCGCCGAAGCCGGTCGCGGTGACGGCGATCAGCAGGGCGAGCAGCGGCAGCGCGGAGGGCCGGCGGCGGCCGGAGCCGTCCCGGGCGGCCCGCGGTAGGCCCAGCCCCGGCGCGGCGCCGACGTCGAGACCGAGGTGACGCTCTCCTTCGAGGAGGCGGTGGAC
>NZ_JBSFJC010000328.1:0-2867 GCF_053597855.1 Kitasatospora sp. NPDC001225 | reverse complement strand
CGTCCGACACCGCCAAGACCCCGCCGGCGACCGGTGCGCCCGCCACCCAGGCCGCCTCGCCGAGCACCGCGGCCACCACCCGCCCCAACCCGCCCGTCTGACGGCCGCCTACGGCCCCTACGACCCCTCAGCCCCGATCGGCGAGGATCCCCGAGAGCACGCGGCGCGCGTCACGGGCGTCAGCGCCGTCCTCGCCCAGGCTGTTGGCGCACGAGACGAGCGTCTTCCACAGCGCCCAGCCGCGTCCGCGCGCCCACGTGGCGTCGTCGACGCCAAGCCGCTTCCGGAACACGTCGCGGCCGTCGGCCGAGAGCAGGGTCCACGCGATCGCGAGGTCGCAAGCCGGGTCCCCCACGCCGCACGTACCGAAGTCGATGACGGCGGCGAGCCGTCCGTCCTCAAGGAGCAGGTTTCCCTTGGCGAGGTCGCCGTGGAACCAGACGTCGGCCCCGTCCCACCGCGCCGCGAGCGCCTGGGTCCACAGCTCGTGTGCCGACGCGACGTCGACGTGGCCGCGCAGCCCGTCCAGCGCACCGAGCGCCTGCGCCTCGTACGTCCGCAGCGTCGCCCCACGGAACCAGTTGTGCTTGCCGGGCTGCGGCCTCTCCGAGGCATCGACGCCCCGCAACGCGGCGACGAAGTCGGCCAGGCCCCCGGCGAAGCCGATCGGATCGACGACCGACTCGAACGTCGCGGGCGTGCCGTCGATCCACCCGTAGACCGACCACGCGAACGGGTAGGCCGCACCAGGACTCCCCTTCGCCAGCGGCACCGGGATCGGCAGCGGGAGAGCGGCTGCCAGCTCGGGCAGCCAACGGTGCTCCTTCTCCACGGCCAGGGCGTACTCCTCCGCGCTGGGCAGGCGGAGCACCATGTCCTCGCCCAGGCGGAAGGTCCGGTTGTCCCAGCCGCCGTTCTCCACAGCCGTCACAGGCAGTGCGGCCCACTGCGGGAACTGCTCGGCCACGAGCCTCCCCGCCTGTTCGGCACTGACGGTGATCCGCTGGGGCATCGGCCCGAGATCCGGAACATCGTTCAACAGACACCCCTTGGCTGGCTCTGGTGTGAGCGGACGGACGCTTGCGCCACGCGAGTAGAACCCACCCGACACAGGTTCGACAACCGGTATTCGTCGAGCCCCGTGGCACCGTGCCGAGGCTCGCCCATGAGCCCTACGGGTGAGGACGTGGTGGCCGCAAATCCGACGGGGAACGCCTGGGTGCGGTGGCAGCGCGCCACCCCAGCGGAGTGGAAGAGGCATCAGATGCACAGCGCAGGCAACGTCACCCCCGGTGACGGACGGGATCGCAGAACGGGGAGAGCGGCAAGGAGTGCGGCGGGGAGGAGGGTGGTGGCACGGGCCGTGGCGGTGCTCGCGGCTGCCGCGGGCCTCGTGGCCGCACAGGCCTGCCCCGCGGCCGCCGTCATCGGCGGCACACCGGTGGCGTTCGGGCAGATCCCCTACGAAGTCGTGCTGCAGAACCCTGACGGCGGCCTCGACTGCGGCGCCACCATCATCGACCAGACCCACGTCGTGACCGCCGCGCACTGCCTCGACCCGCTCGTCCTGACCGGGTACTCGATTCGCTACGGCTCCCTGGACGACACCTCCGGCGGCACCGTCGTCCCCGTGGACCGGGTGATCGACCACCCGGCCTACAACCCGCTGTTCCCCCACGAGAACGACATCGCCCTGCTGGAACTCGCCGCTCCCATCCAGTACGGCGCCGACGCCCAGCCCGTCACCCTGCCCGCCCAGGGCAGCGACGCCGCGCCCGGCTCGCAGGACACCGTCTCCGGCTGGGGCATCACCACCACCCGGGCCACCAACACCGTCCTGGAGAGCCTCACCGTCCCTGTCGTCTCCCGGGATACCTGCAGAGCGAAGTACGGCTCCACCGGCCAGTTCATCTTCGCGAGTTCGCTCTGCGCCGGAGGAGCGAACGTCACCTGCCAGGGCGACGGCGGCGACCCCCTCACCTCCAACGGCACCCTGGTCGGCATCGCCTCCTGGGGCGCCCCGTGCGGACAGTCCGGCTACCCCGACGTCTTCACCCGTGTCGGAAGCTACGTCGACTGGATCCGGGCCAACAGCGGCTGACGCCCGGACGGCACCCGGACACGACGGGAGGGCCCGGCCGCTGGTTGCGGCTGGGCCCTCCCGTGTGGTCTTCGGGCGCTTTTGTGCCCCCTGGAGCGATGGCACTCCTTCAGTTCGATCCCACGGGGTTCAGTCCCAGTCGGTGAACTCGTGCGTCCGGCGGCGGTAGGGGCCCGGGAGGGCGGCGAGGCGGTTCGGCGGCCACATGTCGGCGTTCTCGCTGAGGGCCAGCACGCCGTCCTGGCGCACCAGCCAGACGTCCTCGTAGTCGAGGTGCAGGACCGCGTCGCCGGGTACCTGCGCGAGGAGGCCGTCGGTCAGGCGGGTCATGTCGTCCTGCTGGCCGGGGATGTCGGTGTGCTTGCCCAGCCGGAACGCTACCGAGACGGTCGGGGTGAAGACACGGCCACCGATCCGCGGGTCCCCCCAGGGAGTGGGCCTGCAAGGGGTCACCCGGATCCAGGTGCCGTGCTCGGTGAGCGCGCCGCCTCCGAGCAGGGTGTCGACGCTTGCGGTGGCGTCGAAGAGCCGCATCGGCCGGGCGGCGTCGGTGAGGCTCCGGGCGACCTCGGCCGTGGTCCACGTGGTCACCAGGTCGAGGCTGTAGGAGATCGCCATCTCCGTCCCTCCCTCTTTCTCCAGGCTGAGGGAAACCACCTTGCCGCACATGTCGATCACCGTGATGGTCGCGCCCGCCCCGGACACAGGACAGCGGTGTGTTGTGGGGGTTTGCCCGCGGGGCTCACCACCCCACAGCCGCACACTA
>NZ_JBSFJC010000327.1:0-2883 GCF_053597855.1 Kitasatospora sp. NPDC001225 | reverse complement strand
AGGACCTGGTCCGGCGTGGATACGACCTGCTGTCCGCGCGTTACGAACGCGCGTTCAACAGCGAGACGAAGTACGGATCGTGGATCGAGGAGTTGCTCGGGCGGCTCCCGGAAGCGGGCACGGTCCTGGACGTGGGATGCGGGACCGGAGTCCCCGTGGCCCGCTCCCTCGCCGCGACAGGGCGCCGTGTCACGGGCGTCGACATCAGCGACGTCCAGATCCGGCGGGCACGGGAGCTGGTGCCGGAGGCCGAGTTCATCCGAGCGGACGCCACGACCCTGGCGTTCCCGCCGGGGACCTTCGACGCCGTGGTCTGCCTGTACGCGCTGATCCACATTCCGGTCGGGGAGCAGCCGGCCCTGCTGGGGCGGATCGCCTCGTGGCTGCGGCCGGGAGGCTGGCTCCTCGTCACCACCGGGCACCAGGCCTGGACCGGCACCGACGAGAACTGGCTCGGCGGCGGGGCCGCGATGTGGTGGAGTCACGCGGACGCGGCGACCAACCGGTCCTGGCTGCTGTGCGCCGGCCTGGAGGTGGCGCACGAGGAGTTCGTCCCCGAGGGCGACAACGGCCACGTCCTGTTCTGGGTGCGGCGGCCCGTGAGCTGACGGGCCGTGCGGGGCCGTGGCCGAGCGGAGCGGTCGCGGGACGTACGCCGCCCACAACCACGGCGGGCCCTCTGCTGATAGGTTCCAGCGATGAGCGAGCAACTACCCGACGGCGGCGTCGAACTGTCCCCCGACGAGATCGAGGCCCTCCCCGCCAGGTGGTCGTCCTGCTGGACTCCGGGTGAGGTCGCGCAGCGGTTGGCCGGGATCGGCACGCCCTGGTACGTGGCCGCGGGGTGGGCGCTGGACCTGTTCCGCGGCAGGCGGACGCGCGCCCACGGGGACATCGAGATCGGGATTCCGGCCGCGGGCTTCCCCGAGGTCCGCGACCGCTTCCCCGGGTACGCCTTCGACGCGGCGGGCAGCGGCCGGATCTGGGCGGACGCCGCGCCGGAGGTACTGGCCGCCGTCCACCAGACCTGGCTCCGCGATCCGGCCACCGGCGACTACCTGCTCGACGTGTTCCGCGAACCGCACGACAGCGACACCTGGATCTGCCGGCGCGACGAGACGATCCGGCTCCCCTACCGCGAGATCATCCACCACACCCGGGACGGCATCCCGTACCTGGCCCCCGAACTGGTCCTGCTGTTCAAGGCCAAGCACGTCCGGGACAAGGACCAGTCGGACTTCGACGCGACCGTCCCGTACCTGACCCCGGCTCAACGCGAGACCCTGACCGGCCTGCTCGCCCGCGTACACCCGGGGCACCCCTGGCTCGCGGACCTGTAGCCGCCTTCACTGGGCCCCCGTGTCAACTGCCGCCGGTCACTGAGCGGCGGCGCGGCTCTGCCTGAGGTGGATCTCGACGGAGCGGCACAGGCTCAGCGCGTCGTGCGGGTCGTCGGCCCGGTAGCCGAACCGGCGGATGAGCAGCACCGAGTCGAGGGTGACGCCTGCGCGGGCCAGCACGAACAGCAGGGTGAGCAGGGCGGCGCGGGCGTTGCCGTCGTCGAACGGGTGGAAGAAGCAGACATCCAGGTAGACCCGGGCCGCCCTCGCGGCCAGCGGGATCCGGCCGTCGGCGGCCTGCGCCAGGCAGGCGTCGAGGCGGGCGCGGGTGTCGGGGCCGATCCCGTAGCGCTCCTCGCCGCCTTTGGCGAAGGCGGGGCGGGTGCGCAGCGGCGGCGGCTCGGGGGTGCCCAGCACGTGCTGCTGCCAGCCGCGCAGCAGCTCGAAGTCGAGCACGGCACCACGCGCCGCGTCGGCCCGCACCAGCTCCAGTGCGGTGAGCAGGCCGGCGGCTCGGGCGGCGTCCACGGCGGCGTCGAAGAAGCGGAAGTCCTCCGCCGCTCCGTCGCGGGCGGGGGTCACCGGCCCGCTGTCCGTGCCGTCCTCGCCGTCGGCGCCGTCCGACCACGGCACGCTCTCGCGCACGGCGAGCCAGCGTTCCAGGTGGTCCGGGAGCTCGCCCGGGTCCGGCGACCAGTAAATGTCCTGCGGACGCAGTGGGCCGACGAGTCGCTCCGCGACCTCATCGGCCAGGACGGTGTCGGGTGCGGTCCAGCTCTTGAACCGGCCGCCGACCGCCTGTCGAACCAGTCGCTCGGCCGGCTCAGGGGCGACGCCCCAGTAGCCGAGGAACCACTCCAGGACCTGCCGGCAGTGCCCGTACCAGCCGCTCTCGGCGCCCGTCCGGTCGGCCACCTGCAGGATCAGGTTGCGGGCGGCGCGCTCCCACAGGATCCGGTCCGCGTCCAGGGTCTCCGGGTCCAGGGGGTAGGCCTCGAACCACTCCGCGAGCCGCTCCAGCCAGTCACGCCACTCGCACAGCGCCGCCACGACCCGGTCGAGGGTCTGCTCCGGGGTGGTGATCGAGTGCGATCCGCAGCACCAGTTCCCGACCGGCCCGCCGTCGACGTCCCCCTCGCCGAGCGACCAGCGCCACCCGGCCGCCCAGCGGCCGTAGCGCTCCATCAGCACGTGCGTCATGGCGTCGGACCAGGGTTTGGCCACCTCCCAGGCCCAGTTGACCCTGGTCAGATCGATGGCCGGGTCAAGCCGGGAGGGCACCCGCCGCGCCGGCCCGAGGGAACGGATCACCCCCGCCACCGAGGCTGGGTCGAAGGGGTGGTCGGCGGGGTCGACGTCGTCCCAGGTCAGGTCTGTGGGGTGGAGCGTGTTGAGCACCGGGTCAGGGTGCCACGGGGCCCGGGGGCGCGAGCAACACCTTTTCCGGCAGTCCACAGGGCAGGGCACCACGCTCGTCGCCGCTGCTCGCCCTGACCGTCACCCGTCTGACTGCGGAACGCCGGTGGGTCCGCACAGATCGGAA
>NZ_JBSFJC010000326.1:0-2886 GCF_053597855.1 Kitasatospora sp. NPDC001225 | reverse complement strand
GCGACCTTGGGGCGGGGGCGGTCGAAGGGCAGGGCGAGTTCCTCGGGGAGGTCGGCGAGGTTCTCCGTCCAGTACGCCAACTGCTGTGCGGCCAGCGAGGTTTGGTCGTGGTCCTCGCCGAGGAGGTCCTGCTGCCAGAGGGTGTAGTCCGCGTACTGCACCGGCAGCGGCTCCCAGCTCGGAGCGGTGCCGGTGGACCGGGCCGCGTACGCCCGTGAGAGGTCCCGGGCCAGCGGGGTGGCGGACCAGCCGTCGGCCACGATGTGGTGGACGATCAGCAGGAGCAGGTGCTCCGCCGGGCCGGTGCGCAGCAGCGTCGCGCGGACGGGGAGCCGGGTCGCGAGGTCGAAGCCGCGGGCCGCCTCGCGGGCGGCTTCCGCCGGGGCCTCGGCGGGGGAGGTCTCCCGGACGGTGAGTCCGGCCCAGGCCTCGGTGCCCAGGACCTCCTGGCGGGGTTCGCCGTCGGTCTCCGGGAACACCGTGCGCAGCACCTCGTGCCGCTCGACCAGGTCGGCCAGCGCCGCCTCCAGCGCGGCGGTGTCCAGGGCCCCGGAGAGCCGGACCGCGAAGGCCATGTTGTAGGCCGCCGAGCCGGGCTCCAGCCGGTTCAGGAACCACAGCCGCCGCTGGGCGGAGGACAGTGGCAGAGCGGCCGGGCGCGGTCCGGGCCGCAGCGCGGGCCGCGTGGAGTGGTCCCGGTGGAGGCGGCCGGCCAGCCTGGCCACGGTCGGCGCCTCGAACACGTCCCGGATCGAGACGGTCGAGCCCAGTGCCGTACGGATCCGGCTGACCAGCCTGGTCGCCAGCAGCGAGTGGCCGCCGAGGTCGAAGAAGCTGTCGTCGATGCCGACCCGGGGCAGGGCCAGGACCTCGGCGTAGAGGGCGCAGAGGCGCTCCTCGGCCGGGGTGCGGGGCGGCCGGGCGGCGGCGGGGGTGAAGTCGGGGGCGGGCAGCCGGTTGCGGTCGATCTTCCCGCTCGGGGTGAGGGGGAGTTCGTCGAGCACGAGGACGGCGGCCGGGACCATGTGGTCGGGCAGGTGGTCGGCGGTGTGGTCGCGCAGGGCGGCGGGGTCGGGTGCGGTGCCGGGGGTGGGGGTGACGTAGGCGACGAGGGCGGGGCCGGTGGGGCCGTCGGTGCGGGCGGTGGCGATGGCGGTGCGGACGGTGGGGTGGGTGGTGAGGACGGCTTCGATCTCGCCGGGTTCGACGCGGAAGCCGCGGATCTTGACCTGGGTGTCGGCGCGGCCGAGGTAGACGAGGTGGCCGTCGGGGGTCCAGCGGACGAGGTCGCCGGTGCGGTACATGCGCTCGCCGGGCTCGTAGGGGCAGGCGAGGAAGCGGGTGGCGGTGAGGCCGGGTCGTCCGGTGTAGCCGCGGGCGAGTCCGGCGCCGGCCAGGTACAGCTCGCCGGCCACGCCCGGGGGCACCGGCCGCAGCCCGTCGTCCAGCACGTACGCCCGCATGTTCCAGATCGGACGGCCGATCAGGGTGTCGGCGCCGTCCGGCCCGGCGCACACCTCGCCCCGGGTCGCGACGGCACCGGCCTCCGAGGCGCCGTAGAAGTTGAGCAGCCGGGCCGAGGGCAGGGCCTGCCGGAACGCCCGGACGGTGGCGGCGGGCAGCTGCTCGCCGCTGCAGATCCAGACCGCGCAGCCCGCGACGGCGGTTGGCTCGGCGCTGTCCAGGAAGGCGTTCAGCAGGCTGGGCACGACGGTGAGCCGGGCGATGCCGTGCCGGGCCGTGGCCGCCGCGAGCTCGGGTACGCTCCGGGCCGTGTCGGCGTCGACCAGGACGGTCGAGCCGCCGGACAGCAGCGGCGCCAGCAGCTCGGTGATCCCGTCGATGACGCTGACCGGCGACTTCGCCAGGATCGCGGCCTCCCGCTGCTCGGGGAGTTCCTCGGCGAACCAGGTCAGCCGGTTGACCAGGGCGCGGTGCAGTCCGAGCACGCCCTTGGGCCGGCCGGTGGAGCCCGAGGTGTAGATGACGTACGCCGGGTGGTCGGGCAGCAGCGGGCAGGTGCGGTCCGCGTCCGTGGGGGCGGTGCCGGGGAGGGCGGCCGTGGCGCGCTCCAGTGCCGGGTCGTCCAGCAGCAGGCGGGGCAGGCCGGTCTCCGGCAGCTGTCCGGCGGTCGCGCTGTCGGTCAGCAGGAGGACGGGCGCGGCGTCGTCGAGCATCAGCCGGACGCGGTCGGCCGGGTACGCCAGGTCGACGGGCAGGTGCGCGCCGCCGGCCTTGAGCACGGCCAGCAGGGCGACGACCATGTGCGGCGACCGGGGCGCCGCGAGCGCCACCGTGCTCTCCGGGCCGACGCCCCGGCCGATGAGGTGGCGGGCGAGCCGGTTGGCCCGGGCGTCGAGTTCCGCGTAGGTGAGGGCGGTGGTGTCGGTGAGGACGGCGACGGCCTCGGGGGTGCGGGCGGCCTGGGCCTCGAAGAGGGCGACGACGGTGGTGCCGGGGTGGCCGCCGGCGGTGTCGTTCCACTCGGTGAGGACCTGCCGGTGCTCGCGCTCGGACAGCAGGTCGAGCCGTCCCAGCGGGAGCTCCGGGTCGCGGGCGACCTGGTCGAGCAGCCGGACCAGGCGGGCGACCAGGGCCTCGGCGGTGGCCGGCTCGAACACGTCCGCGCTGTACTCCAGGAAGCCGTCGATGCCGGCCGGGGCGGCGCCGGCGTCCTGCTGTTCGGCCAGGAAGAAGTTCAGGTCGAACTTGACCGAGTCGGCGGCCGGCGGCTCGAAGGCCGCCCGGACGCCGGGCAGGGCCAGCTCGGGACGGGTGTTGTTCTGGAGCACCAGCATGACCTGGAAGAGCGGGTTGCGGCCCATGGAGCGTGCGGGGTCGAGGACTTCGACGAGTCGTTCGAAGGGGATGTCCTGGTGTTCGTAG
>NZ_JBSFJC010000325.1:0-2908 GCF_053597855.1 Kitasatospora sp. NPDC001225 | reverse complement strand
GTCGCCGTGGAAGAGCAGGTCACGTACCTCGAACTGTCCGAGGACGAGGGGAGTGCGCACAAGTTCTACGAGGTGCGGCTCGCCGGCCAGGTGGTGACGGTACGGTACGGGCGGATCGGCGAGCCCGGGCAGAGCAAGGCGACGACGTACCCGAGCCCGGAGAAGGCGGCCTCGGCGGCGGCGAAGAAGATCGGCGAGAAGGTCCGCAAGGGCTACGCCCCGGCCGTCCGGGGCGTGCGCCAGCGCCGGGAGGTGACCAGGCGGCAGATCGTCAGCAGCCGCTCGACCGCCCGCCAGGCGCCGCTGCTGTGGCGCTTCCGCTCCGGCTCGCCCGCCTTCGGGATCTTCGTCGGCGAGGAGCACGCCTGGGTCGGCAACGAGCGCGGCGACGTCTACACCCTCACCCACGACGGCGAGGTGACGGCCCGCTACGGCCTGCCGGACGGCGTGAAGTGCATCGTCGCGGACGACTGGTGGATCTACGCCGGCTGCGACGACGGCAAGGTGTACGACCTGGGCGGCAAGATCCCGCGGGTGGCGTACGAGATAGCCCAGGACGTGGACATCTTCTGGCTCGACATCCACGACGGCGTGCTGGGCGTCGCCGACGAGCGCGGCGGGCTGACCACGGTGGACCACGAGGACGAGTTCCAGTGGCGCCGTCAGGCCGACGGCCGGTCCGGCTGGATGGTGCGCTGCGACGCCGACGGCGTCTACCACGGCCACTCGCGCGGGGTCGCCCGCTACGACAACCGCAGCGGCGACCAGCGCTGGTACACCCCCACCCGGGGCGGGGTGCTGTTCGGCTGGCAGGAGGCCGACGAGGTGTTCGCCGGCACCGGGCAGGGCTGGGTGCACCGGCTGCGCAAGTCGGACGGCGCCGAGGTGGCCGCCTACCGCTGCGACGCCGGCGTGTTCTCCTGCGCGGCCTCCCCGGACGGCGAGTACGTCTTCGCGGGGGACAACCACTCCTCGGTGTACTGCTTCGCCGCCGACGGGACGCGGCTGTGGAAGCTCGCCACCGGCTGCGGCTCGGCGTACAGCATGCAGTACCGGGAGGGGCGGCTCTACCTGGTGACGACGGACGGCTCGCTGGCCTGCCTGGACGCCAGCGAGCAGGCGGTGCGGGCGGCCGAGGACGGCACGCTGCCGAAGACCGCCGAGGTCAAGGGCGCGGGCTGGGAGCCGGTGCGGGCCGGCGCCGGGCTGGAGACGGTCACGGTGGCCACCGCCCGGACCGGCGGCGAGGTCGAGGTCGAGTGCGTCCAGGACGGCACCCGGCTGCGCGTGCGGGTGCTCTCGCAGGGCTACGACCCGTCCTGGCGCGTGCAGTTCCCCAAGGACATCCGCATCCCCGGCGCCCGCTACCTGGTCGCCGAGGTCCGGGAGTCCGCCTCGGGCGGCTTCTACCGGGCACGCGGCGAGATCAAGCGCCTGCTCTGACCGGCGACTTGATGCCTGGTGACGGTGATCCGGCTCGGGGCGGCGGCTTCCCGAGGTTGTCCGGTTTTGGCGGGTAGGTCTGATGGCGCGTGCATATGCGGCGGTGTTACCCCGGTAGTCTTTCCGCCGGGCAGCCCCTGAGCGTTGAGACCAGCGCCGGACAGGAGAGCACTACGTGAGCACAGCGCACATCGGCCCGGGCGACTACAGCCACGTGCCGAACCCGGAGCAAGCCCTCAAGTATGCGATTCAGCACATCGCGGGTGAACGCGTTGAGATCGTTGAGGGTGTCATCACCCCCGTGTCGCCGTCCTGGGAGCATGAGAACACCGTCGATCTGATCCGCTTGCAGATCGGACCCCGCCAGCGCGAACTCGGATTGCGTTCAGGCTCGGGCAACCTCGACCTGCCCGGTACCGAGAACTACTACATCCCGGACCTGGCCCTTGTGCCGGTGAAACTGGCGGTGAACAACCCCGGTGCGTTGCTTCCCGATCAGACCGTCCTCGTGGTCGAGGTCACGTCCCCGTCGAACGCCGACACCGACCGGACGGTGAAGCGCCGCCGCTACGCCCAGTTCGGTGCGCCGCTCTACCTCCTGGTGGACCGGCAGGAGCGGGCGTGCACGCTGTTCTCCCAGCCGGGTGCGCTCGGTTACACCAGGGTGGAGGGGCCGCACCCGTTCGGGGTGCCGGTGCGGCTGCCCGAGCCGTTCGAACTGGACGTGGACACCAGCGAGTTCTGAGCCTTCGGCGGTTCACGAGGTGGCCGTAGCCGCCGGCCGTGTCGAGGGTGTCGACGTCCATGGTGCTCCCCCGGGAGTCGTGCGGTCGGTCAGTCCTGGCCGGGGGTCCAGCCGAGGGCGGGGCCGAGGCGGGTGGCCAGGTCGGTGAGGATCTGCGTGTAGTCCTCGTGCTCGAAGGTGAACGGCAGGGCGAAGGCGACCTCGTCGACCTCGCGGTAGCCGGCGTGGGCGTGCAGCCGCTCGACGAGTTCCTCGGTCGTGCCGACCAGGTCGGGGGCGAACAGCAGCCGGGCCGGGCCCTGCGGGGCGAGGGTGCGCGGGGCGCGGGCGAGGGCGTAGGCCTGGTACTTGGCACGCTGCTCGGGGGTGGCGCTGTCGGTGGGGATGACCACCAGGCCCTGGGAGACCCGGGCGCGGTCGCCGTCGGGGTGGCGCTCGCGGAAGGCGCGGATCTGGGCGGCCTGGATGGCGGCGAAGTCGAGCGGCTCCGCGTCGTCGCCCTCCGCCTTCACGACGCTGCTGGTGAGCAGGTTGAGCCCCTGCTCGCCGGCCCAGCGGGCCGAGCGAGTACGGGTGGTGCGGGGCCGCGAAGAGCTCGTCCACCCCGGCCGTCTCGACCACCCGTCCGGCGTACATCACCACGACCCGGTCGGCCGCCCCGGCGATCACCCCGAGGTCGTGGCTGACCAGGACGAGCGCCGCGCCGGTCTCCCGCTGGGC
>NZ_JBSFJC010000324.1:0-2927 GCF_053597855.1 Kitasatospora sp. NPDC001225 | reverse complement strand
GGCGGAATGGCAGACGCGCTAGCTTGAGGTGCTAGTGCCCTTTATCGGGCGTGGGGGTTCAAGTCCCCCCTCGGACACAGCCGAAATTCCCCGTGCAGGTGGACGCAGTCCTTCAGGTGCTGCATGAGGTCCCGGTAGAACTGCCCGATCGTCTCACCCGGGTCGGGGAGGATCGGGGTGTGCAACCGCGGGTCGAACTCGGCGGTGACCGGCAGTGCGGCCCTGAGCCCCTCCGGCAGGGTCCCTTCGTCGACGGGCCCCGGGGACTCGATGCACATGCCCATGGCCAGGAAGGAGTCCCCGAAGGGCTGGAGTTGGATCTCCATGGGGCCGGGGGCACTGAAGAAGCGCGGATAGGGGAGGGAGGCGACGGCCTTGATGTCGGGGTCGGCACCGGTGGCGATCAGGACGTTCGCGGCGATCGACAGGTGCCGCATCTCGACGGTCACCAGCTCCCGGATGAGTTTGGCCGCGGTGCTCCGACGGTCCTTGATCGACCACCAGCCCGTCAGGTAGGCGGGGATGGTGGAGAACTCGACCAGGCAGGCGCTCTGCAGCATCTCCCGCAGTTTCTTGATGTCGTCCTCGAAGGTCATGAGGTGACCTCCTTCGGCTTTCCGGTCCTGAGCAGGGTGCGGTACATCTCCAGAACCTTGCGCTTGCCGCTGGACAGGTCCCTGGTGACGGGCATGTAGAGCGAGGAGTTCGCCATGGAGACCGAGGACAATTCCAGGATCTGGTCGATGTTCCGTTCGACGGCCGTCCTGTCCCCCAGGTCGAGCGCGGCGTAGTACTTCATGACCGGGAAGATCATGTCGTACACGTAGAGCACCCGCTTGTAGACGTAGTCCCAGGCGGCGGCCGGGTCGTTGTGGTGCTCCTCGCAGTACTTCCGGAAGTCCTCGGGGAGCTGGTCGTCGAAGGGCAGCATCCGCACACAGCAGTAGAACGCCGAGACGAAGGACCACGGCGCTCCCACGAACCCCACCCTTTCCGGCGGAACGTCCGGACTCCCGTCGAGGTAGTAGGGAAAGAAGGCGATGACCGGGAGGTTGGGGGCTTCGAGACCGCTCACCACGGTGAACCCGATCTCCGCGCGGCCGTTCACCACCGGCCCGACCTTGGTGATGGTGAGGACTTCCTCCTCCTTCTTCTCCGGTTTCTTCCAGAAGGAGCCGTTCTGCATGGGTGGCGGCGGGTCCGGCAGGTACTGCTGGACGACCAGCCCGACCTTGCGGGTGGGGATCGCACCCCGGTCCCGGACCTCGACCACCACCACCCGGTCCTTGTCGCTCTGGTCGACGTAGATCGATCGCAATTCGGTCTGGGCCGTGAGCACCTTCTCCGTCAGCATCGTGACCTGCTCGGCATTCGGCTTGCACCGGATGCCCAGGACCCCGTCGGCCAGGTCCGCGTCGGTCACCTTGCCGTCGACCGGCACGTCGATGATGCCGGAGGTCTGCTCGTAGGCGTTCCGGTCGTAGGCATCGGGCTTGATCTCCGCCACGGTCTTGCCGATGGAGCCGTCGGCGACGAAGAGCTCCAAGGTTCCGAAGGACACCTCCTTGTCACCGCTGGCGTCCTTCTCCGGGACCGTGGCCCCCAGGTCGAGGCTGACGTAGCGGGTGCCCCCGGCATCGCGGTTGATCTCCGCCACGGCCGGCCCGAACCAGGCGTCCACCGGATTCTTCTTCGAATCGAGGACCTTCGCCGAGTTCTCCGGCGCCAGGAAACGCCCGCCGGGTACCGAAGCCGGCTCGTTCTCGTGCCACAGGCCGATCGTGCCGACCACCCGGGAGACACAGGTATTCCGACGCGGCGGATTCCCCGCCTTGAGGTCCTGTTCCCACAGCTTGAGCAGCTGCTCGAACCTTTCCTTCTGGTTCGCACACTTGGCAAAGTCGGGCCCGTTGAAATAGCGGGTCAGATAGACGGAGTACCGCATCATGATTCCGCGGGCCTTCTGGGCATCCATCTCCTTCTTGAGCGTGTTCAGCAGCAGTGAATCGCCCGAGGTGAACTGGAGATTGTCCCGGCTCACGCACGCCTGGACGACGGTGGCACCGACCCCGTCACGGTAGACGTCCCCTTTCAGATTCAGGTTGCGGCTGAAATTCTGCCAGCGCGCCGGCAGTTGGAGGACTTTGTCGATGTCGCCGTAGAAGAATCCCTCGGGGCTGGTTCTGCTGCCGATCTGGATTCGCCTGGCGAAGAAGCACGGACTCCAGACCGAATCCGGATTGTTGTCCGCCATGCTCGCGCTGGTATGGAACGCCGCCCGGGGGAACTGCCCGTCGCCGGCCTGCTCCTCCGGGGTGAGGTCGGCGATCGGGAACGAGTCCCCGGCCAGGTTGACGACGGCGCCGAGCAGCGGGTCGCCCGGGATCGACGGATCCGCTCCGTACGCGGTCTGCCCCCCGGTCACGGTCGTGAGGACGCCCTTGCCGTCCGGCGCGTCACGGGGCTGCACGTGGAGCCACCAGTCGTTGCCGCCGTAGGCACTCCACCCCGAAGGGGGCTCCTCCGTCTCCTTCCCGTCCGGGCCTTGGCCCGTCTGCATGCTGAACGCCCACTTCGGAAAGGCCTCCCGGAAATTGTCCGGGGTGATTTTCTTGTCCTTGAGATAATTCCAGTTCAGCTCCGCCGTCCGGAAGTCGTACGTCGGGAACAGGCCGTTGTTGTTCATGGTCGCCGGATTGAAGGTCATCTGACCCCGGAAGAAAACCCGGGGAACGGAAAGGACGCTCACAGCACCTCCTAGGGGGTTGGCGGGAAGCCGCCAGCGATGTACCACCGCACCTTGATCCCTAGCCCGCCTCGACCCGGACAGCCGAGGGTGTTCACTCGGCGTCAGTCACCCCGCGATCGCATGATTCCGGCCCAGGCCGATTCGGGTGATTCCTGCCGCACCGATGTGAGTCCTCGGC
>NZ_JBSFJC010000323.1:0-2968 GCF_053597855.1 Kitasatospora sp. NPDC001225 | reverse complement strand
GCCACGCCTACGAGCGCACGCAGCCCGCGCGGGCGCTCGCACCGGTGGTCTGACCGGGCCCAGCCCGCCTTAACGCAAAGGCGACGCTTTAAGATGGCGGTATGAGTCCTCGCCAGATGGCCCGCCCGGGCGGGCGCAGCGCCCGCGTCCAGGAGGCGGTGCACACCGCGGTCCGCGAGCTGCTCGCGGAGGTGGGCCGCGAGGCGCTCACCGTACCGATGGTCGCCCAGCGGGCCGGCGTCACCCCGTCCACGGTCTACCGCCGC
Organism: Kitasatospora sp. NPDC001225; assembly: GCF_053597855.1. Lineage (NCBI taxonomy): Bacteria > Bacillati > Actinomycetota > Actinomycetes > Kitasatosporales > Streptomycetaceae > Kitasatospora > Kitasatospora sp. NPDC001225. The sequence goes on along the minus strand of NZ_JBSFJC010000323.1, from coordinate 2,702 downwards.
TGGGGCGACCTCGCCGAGCTGCTGTCGGACGTCGCGGTGGAGCGGCTGCGCCCGGACACCGAACCGGAGGACCGCGGCGGCCTGCGCGCCGACCTCACCGCCTGGGCCGAACAGTTCCTCGACGAGATGGCCTCCGCCTCCGGCCGCGCCTACGTCCGCGACGCCCTCCTCGGCGACCCGGACGGCGGCAACGCCGGCCAGTGCTCGGCCTACGCCGCCGACCAGCTCGGCCTCGTCCTCGCCCAGGCCCGCGCCCGCGGCGAGGACGCCCCCGAGGTCGAGACCGCCATGGACCGCCTCGTCGCCCCCCTGATGTACCGCATCCTCTTCCGCCCCTCCGGCCTCAACCCCGCCTACGCCCGCCACCTGGTCACCGACCTCCTCGGCACCCCGGACGGGGAGCGGCGTCAGTCGACCTGACCCTGAGCGGGGTGCGTCGTCGGCGGCGCGTCCGACTTCTGAAATGACATCAAGTCGCCGATGCCATCGACAGGTTGGCCTCGGCAGGGCTGCCCTGCTCCACCGAGGGCGATGGCCCGGTGACGGTTGGTCATGGCAGGATCGGCGCGGGTCGACACCGTGTCGACCGAAAGGAGGAGACATGGCCGAGGACAGCAAGGCGACGGCGTCCGGTACGGACAAGAAGCCGTCCGGTGCGTACGCGGGCACCGAGGTCACGATCGAGGGCGAGGAGCACCTCATCCTTCGGGAGGACGAGATCCAGGTGGTCGCCGACTCCGAGTGACACGCCCACGCTTCGGCGTGGGAGAAGGGCCCCGCCGGTCGCCACCGGAAGGGCCCTTTCTGCTGCGCCGCCGCAGGATGTAGGCGCGCCCTCCGCCGTCTCCGGGCCGGATGAAACCGGCCGGGCGGGTGGCCGAAGCGGCCGCCTACGGCTGCGGGGGCCCCGCGAGGATGATCGGCCAGTCGCCGTCGGGGCCGAGGAGGTCGTCGAGTGGGGTGTCCGGCGGGCCGAGGAGGACGGCGGCGCCTTCGGCGAGCCGCTCGGCGACGGCCGGGGCGACGGCGGTCTCGGCGCGCAGTACGAGGACGGCCGCCGGGTCGGCGGCCGAGCGGAGCGGGAAGCCGGCCGGGTCGATCTCCGCCCGTTCCAGGACGGCCGGGTGGACGGCGACGGCGACGGTCAACAGGCCCCCGTCGTAGCTGTGTTCGGCCCAGCCGTCGGTCTGTACCAGGTAGAGGACCTCGTCGCCCTCGTAGCAGTGCCCGCCGAGGCGTTCCAGGGCCTGTTCCCCCGGGGTGCCGTCGGGGTCGACGACCAGGGCGGCCGCCGGGGTGTCCGGCTCGTCGGGGTCGAGGCCGGAACGGACGTGGAGTCGGGCCATCGGGGTGCCTCCGGGGTCGTGCGTGCGGGCGGCGGGTCGGGCACCAGTACACACCGCGCCACCGACAGTCCAGGCCGTCGGGCCGTCAGCGCCCGCCCATCAGGCGGTACATGCCGATCGAGTCGTGGGCGGCGGTGTCCGCGAAGCCGAACTTCTCGTAGAGGAAGCGCGCGGGCCCGTCCGCGATCAGCGAGACGTACGCGGTGGCGGGTGCCCGGCGCTCCAGTTCCTCGGTGAGGGCGGCCATGATGCGCTTGCCGAGGCCGTGGCCCTGGTGCGCGGGGTGGACGCAGATGTCGGTGACCTGGAACGCGGTGCCGCCGTCGCCGATGATCCGCCCCATGCCGACGGGCTCGCCCTCGTGGTGGAGGACCACGCCGTACCAGGTGTTGGGGAGGGCGAGCGCGACCGCCTCGGGGGCCTTGTCGGAGAGGCCGGCGTCGGTGCGCAGACGGCGGAAGACCTCGACGGTGGGCACGCCGGAGCGGATCTCGTAAGGGTCACTGATCGGAGTCATGCCTTACATGCTACCCGCTCGGCCCCGCCGCCCGGCTCCGGCCGCTCGGGTGAACGCGCGGCGCGACATACCGGACGGGACGGGGCGTCACGGGGGCGGAAGCGATGATCGCCGGGTTCCCGGAACCCCACCCCGTCGGAGTCGTACATGCGGATTCTTCTCCTCGCCAGCGCGTTCAACAGCCTCAGCCAGCGGCTGCACGCCGAACTGCGCGACCGGCTCCACACCGTGGACGTCCAACTGGCCGGTGACGACGAGGAGTTGCTCGACGCGGTGCACCGCCTGAAACCCGACCTGGTGCTCGCGCCGATGCTGCGCACGGCGATCCCGCGCGAGCTCTGGTCACAGCTCACCTGCCTGGTCGTCCACCCCGGCCCGCCGGGCGACCGCGGCCCGTCCTCCCTCGACCGGGCCGTCCAGGAGGGCCGCACCGACTGGGGCGTGACGGTGCTGCAGGCCGAGGCGGAGCTGGACGCCGGGCCGGTCTGGGCCTGGGTGCCCTGCCGGCTGCCCGGGTACGGCAAGAGCGACCTGTACCGCAACGAGGTCGCCGACGCGGCGGTGGCGGCCGCGCTGCTCGCCGTCGAACGCTTCGCCTCCGGCGGGTACGCGCCGGAGCCGCAGTCCGGCCCCGGCTGGAGCGGCACCGTACGGACCCGGCCCGCGCTGCGCCAGGAGGAGCGCCGGATCGACTGGGCGGCCGACCCCACCGAGGCGGTGCTGCGCAGGCTCCGCGCGGCGGACTCGCGCCCCGGGGTGCTCGACGAGCTGTGCGGCGGCGCCTGGTACCTGCACGGCGGGCACCGCGAGCCGGTGCTGCGCGGCCGCCCGGGCGAGCT
>NZ_JBSFJC010000322.1:0-3002 GCF_053597855.1 Kitasatospora sp. NPDC001225 | reverse complement strand
TGAGGTGGTCAGCCCCGGGCGGCAATCACCACGTCACGTCCTCACTGTCAGGCGAGCTTCTGGCAGAGCAGCGCGTAGGGTCGGGCCGCCCAGAGCTGCCACCAGGGCTGGGTGTAGGCCAGGCCCGCGGCGACCTCGTCGTTGGCGCACTGGCCCTTGGCGAAGCCGTAGGAGAAGTCGCCGCCGGCGGCCGCGGTGGGGCGGTTGTCGCCCTTGTCGAACCAGAGCGTGCGGGTCGATGTCCCCAGCGGGGCCGCGGACTTGGCGCAGAGCGCGCCCATGGTGCGGCCGTCGCGGCTGTAGCCGGTGAGGACGGAGCCGGCCGGGCACTGGGCCTTGGCGTAGCCGGGTGCCCAGTCGGTGGTCACGTAGGTGCCGCCGTGGTCGACGACGTACGCGTGGCCGGCGTCCCAGAGGTCCGGCTTCGTGACGTCCGTGCACAGGCCGTTGTCGCCGCCGTGGCTGAGTCCGATCAGCCGGGTGCCGTCCGGGCAGGAGGCCTTGAGCGCGCGCGGGTCCCAGTCCGGCCGGGTCTTGAGGTAGGCGGAGCGGTTGTCGTCGAACAGGCCGGCACTGAGCGCGGTCCAGTTCACCAGGGGCACCGGGGACTGTCCGGCGCCCACCGAGACGAGCGGCCATTCGCGGTGGAAGGCGAGGAAGGGCAGGTCGGCCTCGAGGATCGGGGTGCCGAGGATGGCGAGCCGGGCCATCAGCGCCCCGTTGATGTCGAGTCCGCCGTAGAGGGCTGCCGTGCCGTTGACGGTCGGCGTGGTGCTGGTGCCGTCGAGGACGACGGAGCCGTTGACGGCGGCCCGCAGGTACGGCTCGATGGAGGCCTTCACGCCGACCGTGTCGTACAGGGCGATCGAGCCTTCGGCGAGCAGGCCGGCCTTCGCCGAGGCGGAGCCCCTCAGGTCGAGGCGCAGCGGGGAGACGGTGGAGCTCCCGGGGTCGGTGGTGGTGGTCCAGCCCGGGCCCTTGACGTAGTCGGAGTGGACGCCCCACTGGCCGTCGTACGCCTGCTCGGCGTCGAGGGTGACGGTGCCGTCGGCGCTGACGTCGGCGGAGAGGGTGAAGGCCAGGTTGATCACGACGGGCAGCGGGCCCACCATCACCACGGGGCTGGCGCTGTACGTGGCCAGCGGGATCCGGACCGGCCCGGTGCTCGCGGTGAGGTTCGCGCTGACGCGCCAGTCCGCGTGCGCGCCCAGGGTGAAGCCGACCCGGGCCTGCTGGGGGTCGATGAGGCCGAGGCCGCCCTGGTAGGAGAAGTCGATGGCCGGGTGGAGGGACACCGAGCCGGACAGCTTCGCCGAACTGCCGTCGGGCAGCGGGACGGTGGCGTCGGCGCTCAGCCCCAGGCTGCCGGAGACCGAGCCCTGGCCGGAGGTCGCTCCGAAGTCGGTGACGACCTTGACGCCGCCGATCTGCGGGTGGACCTCGAAGCTGCTCGGGCTGACGGCGCTGCGCAGGTTGGTGCTGGTGCCGCCGAGCAGTTCGGGGAGGGTGGCCGGGCGGGTGGTGACGGCCACCTTCCCGTCGGCGGTCGACTGCACACCGGTGACGGCGACCAGCGCGCCGTGCGGGGCCGCCGGGGTGGGCGGGCTGTCGATCAGCTGCCCGGGCTGGACGGCGGACGCGGCGTCAGCGGCCGTGGCCTGGGCGGACAGCGACTGCGGACCGGCGGTGGCCGGTGCGAGCACGGCGGTGCCGCTGCTCGGGTCGAAGGAGGAGAGCGCGAGGACGGGAGCGGTGGTGGCGGTCGCCGGCGCGCTGCCCTGCGCCGGGGCCGCCACCGTGGCCGCGGCCGTGCCGGACGTCGGGGGCGCCAGCGTCGCCGACGTGCTCGGGTCGGCGGACGAGGCGGAGGGGTCGGTGGGCGCGGTCGGCGCGGTGGTCGAGGGCGCGGTGGTCGAGGTGCTTGCGGTGGTGCTCGCGGCGGCCGGTGAGGCCGCCGCCCCGGTGAGGGCGGCGCCGCAGAGGAGGAGCACGGTGGTTGTCGCCGCGGCTGACAGTGTCAGCTTGCGCACGGTCACGTGGAGGGTCCCTTCGGGGTCAACGGTGCTGGGGCAGTGGTGACTTGTGGCGGGACGCACAGCTCGGAGTCGTCGCACGGACTCTCGAACCGCCGGGTAACATAACACTGACGGACAGCCCTGTTGACTGGTTCATGCAAATCCCGGGTCACGGCCACCGAGACTTCACCGCGCTGGGGCGGGGCCTTCCCCTCGGGTTCACCCGGCACTCGGCGCCCGGCACCGTGGCGCCGTCAGCCGCCCCGCCTGCCGAGACGGGCCGTGGCCGGGAGGCCGACGAGCAGCAGGAGTACGGCCGCCGCCGCGTAGGCGAGGTGGTGGCCGCTCAGGGACAGCTCGCCGTGGCCCGCCGCGCCGACGCTCTGGGCGATGCCGGCGAGGACGGTGGGGCCGATGCCGCTGCCGATCTGCAGGGCGGTGGCCGTGACCGCCGAGGCGGTGCCGTGGGCCTGGTCCGGCACCTCGCGCAGACCGGTGACGGTGATGGCGGGGAAGGCCAGGCCCTGCCCGATGCCGGTGACGACCAGGCCGGCCAGCACCGGCCCGAGGTACGGGCTGTGCTCCCCCGCAGCGCACCACAGCAGCACGCCGCCGGCGGTGAGCAGCAGGCCCGTGGCCAGCAGCGGGCGTGGTCCGCGGGTCCTCATCAGCCGCCCGGAGACCAGGGCGGCCGCGGCCACGGCCAGGCTGACGGGGAGGACCGCGAGGCCCGAGACGGCCGGCGGCATGCCGCGCACCTGCTGGAGGTAGAGCGGCAGCAGGAACAGCGACCCGGTGACGCAGAAGTAGAACGCGCCGGCCACCACCGCCGCGGTCCGCACGCCGGGCGTCCGCAGAAGGTCCCGGTCCAGCAGGACCGCGTCCCCGCCCCGGGTGCGCCCGCGGCGCCACCACAGCCAACCCCCGGCCACGGCGGCCGCCAGCAGCGCGGCCGCGAGCGGGCCGCCGCCGGGGCGGGAGGCCAGG
>NZ_JBSFJC010000321.1:0-3038 GCF_053597855.1 Kitasatospora sp. NPDC001225 | reverse complement strand
TGGTGCGCAGCAGTTCGCTCTTGCCGGAGCCGGTGGCCCCGACGATCAGGCCGTGCGGGCCCATGCCGCCCTGGGCGGACTCCTTGAGGTCGAGCGACGGGGGCGACGGCCGCGGCCGCCACGGCCGGGCCGCACGGCAGCACGGCGATGGCCGACGCCACGACTCCGGAAAGCCCGTAACGCAAAGGAGTTCTACGACTACGAAGAGCGCACATGCATTCCATCATTCAGACGCACCGCCTCCCTGGCTACGCCGACCGGTTGCTCGGCTCCGGCGCGCGCCCCGCCCGCAGTCCATGGCGCCCCTCACCCGGGGGGAGGTCGGCGGAGTCGGCCGGGCGGACCGGTCTCGGGACCACGTGGTGACGGTCCGTCCGGCGGACGCGTCGCGGCGGCCCGGGAACGGAGTGCGCCCCGCTCCCGGGCCGGTGGCCGCGGTCAGTCGTCGTGGTGGTCCGGCTGCTGCTTCCGGTGGCGGGGGAGGCGGTGGGACTCGAGCGGTCGTCCGCCGGCGAGGTGCTCGGTGACGATGAGGGCGGCGGTGGCCGGGTCGACGTTGCCGTACCAGACGTCGTCCGGCTGGACGCTGATGACGGGGGCCTGGTTGCAGGGGAACTGGCAGCCGGTCTGGGTGACGAGCACGTCGTCGTCGCCGAGGCCCTGCTCGGTCAGTCCCTGGACCAGGGCGCGCAGTCCCTCCTCCACGCCCTTGGCCGCGCAGCGCGGGCCGCGGCACACCATGACCTGGTGCTGGTGGCCGGGCACGTCCTCCCAGGCCGCGGAGGTGAGGCCGGGCTCCGCGCCGGTGACGGCCTTCGTCGCCGCGGCCACCGTGGCGACCGCGTCCGGCGAGTCGGCGAGGCGGGTGGCGACGAGGAGTTCGGGACGGTGGCCCGCGCGCTCGCGCCACCAGTAGGCGGCGATCCGCCGGAGCCAGGACTGGCCCGGGCCGGAAGCCGTGAGGCGGACGCCGACCAGGACCACGGTCTCGGTGCCCGCGTCGGCCAGCCTGGTCAGCTCGGCCGACAGGGACGGGTCCGCCAGCTGCAGGAACGCGATCGAGGCCCGGTGCGAGGCCGCCGCCCGGAGGAGTTCGTCACGACGGACGGCCTCCCCGGCCGACATGCCGACCAGGACCACGGCACTGCGGCGGGCGGGGGCGTCCGGGGCGGGGGAGGTCATGGCGTCGTCCTTTCGTGGAGCAGTCCGTTCCACCGGATGTGCGGTCTGTCGTGCCGGGGGTGGCGTTCCACGGTGACGTCGACGCCGTAGACCTCCGCGATCGTGCGCGAGGTGAGCACCTCGGAGCCGGGCCCGTGGGCGACCAGCCGGCCGTCGAGCAGGACGGCGACCTCGTCGCAGTAGGCGGCGGCGAGTTCGAGGTCGTGCAGCGCGGCGACCGTGGTGATGCCCAGCCCGCGGACGGTTTCGAGGAAGCCGAGTTGGTGGCGCAGGTCGAGGTGGTTGGTGGGCTCGTCGAGCAGCAGCACGTCGGGTTCCTGCGCCAGCGCCCGCGCGAGCTGGACCCGCTGCCGCTCGCCGCCCGAGAGTGTCGGCCAGGAGCGGTCGAGCAGGTGGCCGACGTCGGCCGCGGCGACGGCGTCGGCGACCACGGACCGCTCGTGGGCGTCAGCGGCGGAGTCCGTCGGCACGGGCCAGCGGCCGCGGTGCGGCGTGCGGCCGAGCTCGATGACCTGACGGACCGTCAGCGACAACCGGGTGTCCGCCTGCTGCTCCATGAAGGCCACCCGTCGTGCCCGCCGGCGGGCCGTGAGCGCGTGGAGGTCCTCGCCGTCCAGCAGGACCCGGCCCGCGCTCGGCCGGGTCAGTCCGGCGACCGCGCGCAGCAGGGTGGTCTTCCCGGCGCCGTTGGGCCCGAGCAGGCCCGTGATCCGGCCGGGGCGGAAGGCGATCGAGACCGCGTCCAGCAGGGTGGCTCCGCCGACGCGGACACCGAGTCCCTCCGCGCGCAGCCCGACAGGCGTCGTCGTCACTGCGCCCTCCCGTCGGCCCGCCCCTGGCGCCACAGCAGCCAGGCGAAGAACGGCGCTCCGAGCCCGGCCGTGACGACGCCGACGGGGATCTCCCGGTCGGGGAGGACCGAGCGCGCCACGACGTCGCTGCCCACCAGGAGGGACGCGCCCACCAGCGCCGACACGGGCAGCAGGAGGGCGTGGCGCGGGCCGCAGACGAGACGGACCACGTGCGGGACGACCAGGCCGAGGAACCCGATGACGCCGGTGTTGGCGACCAGGCACGCGGTCACCAGCGCGGCGGTGGCGACGAGGACCCAGCGGGTGCGCTCGACGTGGACGCCGAGGGAGCGGGCGGCGGTCTCGCCGAAGGCGAAGGCGTCCAGGTCGCGGGCCGCGGAGGCCAGGACCGTGACACCCACCAGCGCGACCGCCAGCAGGAAGACGGCGGTGGGCCACCGCACGCCGGCGACCGAGCCCAGCGTCCACTCCATGACACCGCGCGCCGCGTCGCGGTCCCCGAGGGCCATCACCACGAACGAGGTGTAGGCCCCGCACATCTGGCCCACCGCGATGCCGGCGAGCACGGTCCGGGCGGTGGGCAGCGACCGGGTGCGCGCGCCGGCCAGGGCCAGGACGACGACGGCGGCGAGCAGGGCGCCGGCGAAGGCCGCCGTCGCCACCGCGCCCGTGCCCACGGCGCCGGACACGCCGACGCCGAGGACGATCACGGTGACCGCGCCGGCGGCGGCTCCGTCCGAGATCCCGAGCAGGAAGGGATCGGCCAGGTCGTTCCCGGTCAGGGTCTGCAGCACCGCGCCGCAGACCGCGAGGCCGGCGCCGGTGGCGGCCGCCCCCAGCACCCGGGGCAGCCGCAGCTGCCAGACGATCTGGTCGTCCAGCAGCGTCACAGGAGGGTCGCCCAGCCCGAGACGGCGCGCCACGACCTCGATCACCGTCCGGACCGACTCGTGCTGCGAACCCACGGCCAGGCCGAGGAGCAGGGTGCTCAGGAGCAGGGCCGCGGCGACGGCCAGGGCCGCTGGCTGCCAGGCGAAGGTCGCG
>NZ_JBSFJC010000320.1:0-3073 GCF_053597855.1 Kitasatospora sp. NPDC001225 | reverse complement strand
GCACCCTGGAGTGCCTGGGCCGCATCGACGGCCAGGTGAAGATCCGCGGCTACCGCATCGAGCTCGGCGAGATCGAGAGCGCCCTGCGCGAGCACGCCTGGGTTCGTGACGCCGTCGTGGCCGCGCACGAGGACGCCCAGGGTGACAAGTCCCTGGTCGCCTACGTCGTCAGTGCCGACGACTCGGCTCCGGACACGGTCGCGCTGCGGGAGTTCCTGGCCCGCTCGCTGCCCGAGTACATGGTGCCGACCGCCTTCGTCGCCCTGGACGTCATCCCGCTGACCAACAGCGGCAAGGTCGACCACAAGGCCCTCCCGGTTGTCGACCAGACCGCTTTCGCCAGCGCCGAGATCGTCGCCCCGCGCACCCCGCTGGAGGAGCGTCTGGCCGCCATCTGGTCGGACGTGCTCGGCATCGCCCGGGTCGGTGTCGAGGACAGCTTCTTCGAGCTCGGCGGCGACTCCATCCGCGTCGTCCGTCTGGTCGGCGCCCTGCGCGCCGCCGGCTACGAGGCTTCCATTCGGACGGTCTTCACCCACACCACCATCGCCGGCCTCGCCGGTGTTCTCGCCGGGAACGGCGGCGCATCGCTGGTCACCGCGGTGGAGCCGTTCGCGCTGATCGGCGACGAGGACCGGGGCCTGCTGCCGGCGGGTGTCGTGGACGCCTACCCGCTGTCGCAGATCCAGACCGGCATGCTCGTCGAGATGATGGCCGCCCAGGGCCGGGGCGAGTCCGCCTACCTGAACATCAACTCCTTCCGTATCCCGGACACCACGCCCTTCGACCTCGACGCCCTCACGAAGGCCGCCGCCGTCGTGACCGGCCGCCACGAGGCCCTGCGCACCTCGCTGGACTTCGAGACGTACAGCCAGCCCCTGCAACTGGTGCATGCGGAGGCGACGATCCCCGTCCGCATCGAGGACCTGCGGGGTCTGACGGCCGACGAGCAGCGTGCCGCACTACTGGCCTTCACCGCCCGGGAGGAGGCCGAGTCGTTCGACCTCGGGACCGCTCCGCTGCTGCGGATCGCGATCCACCTGGAGTCGGACGAGGCCTGGCGACTGACCTTCACCTACAACCACGCCATCGCCGAGGGCTGGAGCTACCACTCGCTGCTCATGGAGCTGCTGGCGTCCTACCAGCACCTGCGCGACGGCCGTGAGCTGCCCGCCTACGAGGCGCCGGCCGTCCGGTACGCGGACTTCGTCGCGGCCGAGCTGGAGTCGCTGGCCTCCGAGGAGGACCGCGCCTTCTGGCGGAACGTCGTCGCCGACCACACGCCGTTCGAGCTGCCGTCGGGGTGGCACGCCCAGGGCGGTGCGAAGGAGCCCTACCGCCTGGAGGTCGACTACCGCGACCTGGAGGACGGGCTGCGCCGACTGGCGCGCCGCACGAGCACCTCGCTGAAGAGCGTGCTGCTGGCCGCCCACCTCAAGGTGCTGAGCATGCTCAGCCCGGAGCGGGCCTTTCATACCGGCGTGGTCTACCACGGGCGTCTGGAGGCGCCGGGTGCGGAGCGGGTGCTGGGCATGCACCTGAACACGCTGCCGTTCCCCGCCACCCGCCCGTCCGGCACCTGGCGCCAGCTGGTGGAGCAGGTCTTCGCGCAGGAGGCGGAGACCTGGGCCCACCGCCGGTACCCGCTGCCCGCCGTCCAGCGTGACAGCGGCACCCGCGAGCGCCTGCTCACGGTGATGTTCGACCACCAGAACTTCCACCAGGTCGACACCGGCACCGTGGACGCCGGCGCGGGGCTGGGCATCGGCGTCAACGAGTTCGCGCTCGCGGTCATCGCCACCGGCGGTGTCCTCGCGATCAAGTCCAGCACGGACGAGCTCGGCCGGGATCGCGCCGAACAGCTCTCCGCCATGTACCGGCTCGTACTCGAAGCCATGGCCTCGGACCCCGAAGGCGACGCCACCGCCGCCTACATACCCCACTTGGAGCAGACCGCAGTGCCTCGGATGCGTACGGAACCAGACCAGCGCGAGCTGTCCCTCGACCTCTTCCGCGCTCGTGCGGTTGCTTCGCCGGATGCGGTTGCGGTGGTGTTCGGCGGGGAGCGGGTGTCGTACGGCGAGCTGGACGCGTGGTCCTCGCGGATCGCGGGCCGGCTGCGTGGGCAGGGGGTCGGGTCCGGATCGGTGGTCGGTCTGTACCTCGACCGCGGCCCCGGTGTCCTGGCGGCGATGCTGGGTGTGTGGAAGGCGGGTGCCGCCTACCTCCCGGTCGATCCGTCGCTTCCGGCCGAGCGGGTGGGTTACATGCTCACCGACTCGGGTGCCGCGCTTGTCCTGACCGACGCCGACCCGGCTGGTCGTCTGGGTGAGTACGCGGGTCCGTGGCTGGCGCTGGACGGCGGTTCGGAGGAGAGCTGGGAGGGCGTCACCCCGGCCGCCGACGAACTGGCGTACGTGCTCTACACCTCCGGATCCACCGGTCGCCCCAAGGGTGTGATGATCGGCCACGGTGCGCTGGTGAACCTGCTGGGTTCGATCCGCGACGACGTGACCCCCGGCCGCCCGGGCACCTGGCTGGCCTCGACCTCGGTGTCGTTCGACATCTCGGGTCTGGAGCTGCACCTGCCGCTGATCACCGGCGGGAAGATCGTCCTGGCCTCGGCCGAACAGGCCAAGGACGCCGCCGCGCTCGTCGAGCTGGTGGCCCGGAACCGGGTCACCCACGTCCAGGCGACTCCGTCGGGCTGGCGCCTGCTGCTCGAGGCCGGCTTCGACAACTACGCCGTCACCGCGCTCGTCGGCGGCGAGGCGCTGACCGCCGGCCTGGCGCGGGAGCTGCTGCCGCAGGTCGGCCGCCTGGTCAACGTCTACGGTCCGACCGAGACGACGATCTGGTCCGCCCAGGGCGAGGTCCCGGACGGCGTCGAGCAGGTCTCGATCGGCGGCCCGCTGGCCAACACCCGGCTCCACGTCCTGGACGTGGACCTGAACCCGGTGCCGCAGGGTGTGACCGGCGAGCTGTTCATCGGTGGTGACGGTCTGGCCCGTGGTTACCTGGGCCGCCCGGACCTGACGGCGGAGAAGTTCGTTCCGAACCCCTTCGGGCCGGC
>NZ_JBSFJC010000319.1:0-3137 GCF_053597855.1 Kitasatospora sp. NPDC001225 | reverse complement strand
GGAGATCAACTGAGCAGGTTTGGCCAACCTCAGAGCACAGACTGGGGAAATTCAGAGAGCGTCATCACTGACCGTCTCCGCCGACACCGAGGACGAACTGCGCTCCGCCTGCGCCGTGGTGGAGACCGCCGCCGTGGGCGCCCAGCTCGACCTGCGCCCGCTCACCTGGCAGCAGGGCGAAGCGTTCACCGCCTCCGCCCTGCCGTTCGCCCTCGCCGCCTGACGCCGGCCCTTCCGTCTTCCGAAAGAGCACCCGATGCCGGCCACCCCCGTCTCCGCGCAGGACTTCGTCCCGTACGCGACCGCCGCGATCGACTTCCACCGCGCGCTCAACATCCCCACCGGCCCGCTGGTCGCTTCCCGCGCCGAACTCGACTCCCTGCACGAGCACTTGGTCTCGCTGCACGGCCTGCTCGACGCGCATACCCAGCGCACCAGCCCGCTACTGCCCGGGGAGGGCGACCACCTGAAGGCCGCCCGCACCCGGCTGTGGCAGGCCGCCGACCACCTCCATGCCGCCTACCACTGCTCTCCCCGGTCCGGCAGCGGTGAGGTCCCGACCCGCGACGCCTGCCGCACCCGTCTACCCGAGGGCGCGCCCGAACTGACCATCTGCCGCCGCCACCAGCAGACCGCCCACCTGGTGCGCCGCCGCGCCACCCCCGCCGACCTGCACTCCCCGTTCACCGGCCTCGTCCGCCACTGACTTCCGAAACCCGTGATCATGTCCAGGAACCGCGCCACCGCCTCCCCGCTCTTCGTCCCGCGCAAGACCACCCGCGCCCAGCAGCGCGCCGCCCGCGCCGAGTTCGCCGAGGCCCGCACCAAGGCCCGCTCCGCCCAGGCCCCCACCCGACGCCGCGAACACGAGGGGCCCGACCCGACCTGCGACCCACCTACCCCGCCTCCGGGCGCCCGGGTCCCGCCTCCGCCCGCGGCGGCAAGCTCCGCCTACCCAAGCACCGCCTGACCACCGCCGTCGCCGGCGGCGCCTACCCCTTCCTGGCGGAGGCCGGCCTCGGCGCCGAGGGCACCTTCATCGGCCGCGACCTCCACGCCGAAGGCTCCTTCTGCTTCGACCCCTTCGCGCTCTACAACTCCGGTCGAATAGAAGGGTTCACGAACCCAAACGCGATCCTGTGCGGCGTCATCGGCATGGGCAAGAGCGCGCTCGCCAAGTCCATCGCCACCCGCTCCATCGCCCACGGCTACAAGATCTACGTACCGAGCGATCCGAAGGGCGAGTGGACCGGGCTGGCCCAGGCCCTCGGCGGGCAGACCATCGCCCTCGGCCCCGGCCTCCCCGGACGGTTGAACCCGCTGGACGCGCCGCAGCGGCCCGCGGAGGTGAGCGAGGAGGACTGGAGCACCGAGGTCCGCAAGCGCCGTCTGCTCCTGCTGGCGAGCCTCGCGGCCACCGTGCTCAAGCGCGACCTGCTGCCGATGGAACACACCGGCCTCGACGTCGCCCTGGACCTGGTCGTCGCCGACGCCGACGCTGCCGGCACGGTGCCGCTGCTCGGCGACATCGCCCACGTCCTCGGCCGCCCCGAACGCCTCGACGCCGCCCTCGGCAACCAGGGAGGCAGCCTCGGCCACGCGACCGACGACCTCGCGCACGCCCTGCGCCGCCTGGTCCACGGCGACCTGAGCGGCATGTTCGACGCCCCGTCCACCGTCACGTTCGACCCGAACGCGCCGATGCTCTCCATCGACCTGTCCCGTCTGGGCAGCAGCGGCGACGACACCGCCCTCGTCCTGGCGATGACCTGCGCGAGCGCCTGGATGGAGGCCGCTCTCACCGACCCCGCCGGCGGCAGGAGGTGGGTGGTTTACGACGAGGCGTGGCGGATCATGCGCCACGTCGGCCTGTTGGAGCGCATGCAGCAGCAGTGGAAGCTCTCTCGCGGGCTGGGAATCGCAAACCTGCTGATCCTGCACCGCCTGTCCGACCTGCTGTCCGCGGGCGACGCCGGATCGCGCGGTCGCGTCCTCGCCGAAGGTCTCCTGGCCGACTGCTCGACCCGGATCATCTACCGCCAGGAACCCGACCAGATCCCCGCCGCCATAGCCCTGCTCGGCCTCACCGGCGTCGAAGCCCAAGCCATCGCCGCCCTCACCCGCGGCCGGGGCCTGTGGAAGGTCGCCGCCCTCTCCTTCATCGTGCAGCACCTCCTCCACCCCAGCGAGAAGCAGCTGTACGACACCGACTTCCGCATGGCCGCCTGACCGCCCCTGCCCTTCGAGAATCCTGAACTCGCTTGCCCAGCAACGACGTCGAGTCCTACCTCGACCACACCAACCTCACAGCGGCCGACTTCACGGCGTTCGAGCAACTGCTGGCCGCCCAACGCGACCGCCGCCCGTACACCGATTCCGACTGGCGCCTCGTGCTCAGCTCCAGCGCCCGCGACGGCGACGGGCGGTGGGAATCTACCTACGCGCTGTTCCGCCCCGGCGCTGCCTTCGGCAGCCCGTCGGTGGACGACGAGACGTACATGCGGGTGTACTTCGACGAGGACGGCCGGGCCCTGCCCGACCATCCGCACGCCCCCGGGTCCCTCCCGCCCTTCGCCGCCGAGCTGGCAGAGCACCTGCCCGGCTGGACCGTCCAGGCCAGCCCGCTCGCCCCCGGCCGGAATCTCGCCGAACTCCGCAGCCAGGCCTGGGGCTGGGGACGGCTGCCCTGGAACACCGCCTCCGCCCCGCACACCGCCCTCATCCTCACCGGCCCGGACGGTGAACGCCTCCTCGCCGTGCGGACCAGCGCGGACGCCCCGCTCCTCGTCGGCGCTGCCCGGCCCGACAACGTGCCCGCCTACGACCCCAGGGCAGTGCACCTGCCCACGCCCGTCGCCTTCCCCGCCGGCGCACCGCCGGCCGCCGTGGCGGCCGAGCTCACCACCACCCTGGGGCCACGCTGCCAGCAGGCCGCCTGGCAGGCCCGCGCGAGCGCCGCCACCCACGCCGTCGAGGCCCTGCGCCGCCTGAGCACCGCCTACATCCCGGCCCCTGGCGACCCCTGGGGCCACGGCGAGATCGGCTCCTTCGACTCCCAGGAGGACCGCAACCGCGCCGCCTGGCCGTACACCTCCGCGAACAGACCGCACAGGATCTCCTCCTGCGGCGTACGGGCC
>NZ_JBSFJC010000318.1:0-3141 GCF_053597855.1 Kitasatospora sp. NPDC001225 | reverse complement strand
GCCGCGGGTGGTCGCCGAGCACCTGACCGAGCTGGGCGTCCCGGCCGAGCCGGCCGACGTGATCAACTCGGCCCAGGCCGCCGCCCGGCTCCCCGGCGAGGTGACCATCACCCGCGGCCTGGACAAGAGCGGCGCGTTCACGGACTGGATCAAGGAGACCCTCAACAACGGGGCGATCAACACCGCGCGGCAGAACCTCACCATCGAGGTCAAGGACACCACCGGTGCCACCCTGCGGCGCATCCAGCTCCTCAACGCCTGGGCCAGCCGCTGGGAGGGCCCGACCCTCAGCGCCGGCGAGTCCAGCGCCGCCACCGAGACCGTGACCATCGTGTTCGAGGAGATTTCGGTCGAATGACATCCTCCCCTCCGAGGGAGGGGATTCCTGGCTCACGCTGCCTGATTGCCCTGCGGACGTTCAGGTCTTCCACGATCGACACCAGCCGGGGCGAGACCAGCCCGGACGAGCATCACGCGGGCGGAGTTCTTATCGCGAGGCGATACGGCTCCGCACGCGGTGCACGAGTAGATCCTCTCGGAGAGGGGGAGGCGGTGCTTGGCTCTCACACCGCAGTGCGCACAATCCATCGTGGTGTGCGAGGGGCTGACGAGATACACGGCCCGTCCGTGTTTGCGGGCCATCTCGACCAACGCGGCCTTCGTGGCACCGATCGCGGCATCGGCCGCCTTGTTGGCCATGGTGGTCTTGGCGAGGAATTTCGGCCGGAAATCTTCCACCGCAATCGCGTCGTGGTCGCGCACCACCGACTTGGCCCACTTTCGAGCCGTGTCCTGTCGGCGGTTGGCGATCTTCCTGTGGAGCTTGGCTGCCTGCAGCTGGGCCCTGCGGTAGCCCTTGCTCTGGGCCTTTCCCTTCGGCTGCCGCCTCCGGGCCATCTGCCGCTGGTAGTGAGCGAGTTTCTGCGCGGCACTCTTCCCGTACCGAGGGTGGGGAAGGTCGTGGGCGTCACTGGTTGTGGTCGCGATCTCCCTGATGCCCCAGTCAATCCCGATGACACGGCTGGTGATGGGCAGTGGCTCGACTCGGGTCAGGACCACGAAGGAAGCCCACCAGTACCCGGAACTGTCGCGGAACACCCGTACGCTGGACGGGTCGGAAGGCAGACCGCGGGACCACACCACGGTCAGCACGATGCCGCCGGCCAAGTGGAGTCTGCCGTCGTTGATCCGGAATCCGCGCCGGGTGTAGTTGAGCGAAGGGGGCGTCTCCCGCTTGCTTTTCGGTCTGGGCATCCCGGCGCGCTGACGCATCGGCAGCTTCGCCTTGATGTCCTTCATGGCCTTGGCTCTCGACGTGGAGAAGTCCCGGACCACCTGCTGCTGCGGAACCGATGCCCCGTCGCGCAGCCACGCCATCGCACGGCGCGCCTTGGTGAGGAGTTTGTCCAGGTCGGCGGGACCGCAGGTGCTCCTGCTCTCGGAGTCGGCCCGGTTGTGCAGGTAGATCTTGCGGGACAGGTGGACGCACTCGTTCCACAGCCATCGGCACCGGCCCCACTCCGCTTCCAGCAGGGCGGACGCGGAGGACGACACACGTAGCCGGTACGTGTACCTGGCGTGCCGGGCACCGTCCACTGTCGACGCTTTCGTCATGACCGCAACGTAACAGCACCCACTGACAATGAATGAGAGTGCAGGTCAGAACAGATGCGCAGAGACCTCCGCCACTGCGGGGCTCCGAGCCGCGGACCGATTCGCTCCTCGGCCGAATCCGGGGACATCCGGGGAGTGATTCGGTGAGGCGCAAGATCGGCCTGGAGGAGCTGCTGGAACGGGCTCCGGCCCCGCAGAACACCGCGCCGCAGCAGCAGGCCCCGGCGGCAGCGGCGGCGGCGCAGCCCCGGGGGCGGGTGCCGCACACCGAGTTCGAGTTCGAGCTGCCGATCGGGTACGTGGACGACGACGGCACCGTGCACCGGCACGGTGCCATGCGCCTGGCCACCGCCCGTGACGAGCTGATGCCGCAGATCGACCTGCGGGTCAAGGAGAACCCGGCCTACCTCAGCGTGGTGCTGCTCAGCCACGTGATCACCCGGCTCGGCGACCTCACCGACGTGCACGCCGGGATCGTCGAGCGGATGTACGCCACCGACGTGGCCTTCCTCCAGGACCTCTACCAGCGGATCAACAGCGAAGGCCACACGCGCGCCGCGGTGACCTGCCCGCACTGCGACGGCGCCTTCGAGGTCGACCTCGCCGGTGGGCGCCTGGGGGAATCGTGACGTACGCGCCTGCTCGGCTGTACGAGGAGATCGCGTACATCGCGTACCACTTCCACTGGCAGCGGGAGGACATCCTCGACCTGACCCACCGCGAACGCGGGCAGTGGGTCAGGGAGATCGCCCGGCTCAACACCCGCATCAGCGAAGGCGGGTGAGCCGGGTGGGGCTTCGGGACTGGATCGGCCGGCGTCGGGGCGGCGGCGACGCCGCTGTCGGCGATAGCGGTGCTGACGGCGCGCCCGGCGGTACGGGCGAGGTCGTTCAGCGGCGACCGGCGGCGGGGGACGGGGGCTGGCGCGCGGTGGCGCCGCTGGTCCCGACCCTGGCCGGGCCGGGCCACGGCGTCAGCGACGGCCTGAGGTTCCGGTCCCGGCTCAGCGCCTGGCAGGACCCCTCGCTCTGCGGGCCGCTCGGCCACGCGGTCCTCCCGACCGCGCCGGCCGGCATCCTGCGGGCGGTGGCCGGGCCGGGCTCTCCGGCGCCCGTCCGCACGGGCGGGGACGAGCTCGTCGTGCCGGTCCTCCCGAGGGAGTCCGGGGCGGAAGAGCCCGTGGAGAGCGGGGAGCCGGCGACGGCCCGGCAGGCCCGGCCGGTCCAGCGGTCCGTCCGGCTGCGGCGGCTTCCGGTGCGCTCGGGGCCACGTCCGGCACGTACGGGCAAGGCCGACGGCGGTTCGCCGGGGCCTGCGGCCACGGCAGCCGGGGCGGCGGAGCACGGTGAGCCGAAGTCCGCTGGGGTGCGGGGGAGTTCGCCTCGTCCCGTGGTGTCGGCGAATGACGTCGGGACGCCCGGTGGGTCGGCTCCTGCCGGGGTGACGCCCGCTGCGGGCGCCGCCTCCTCGCGTCCCTACGGGGCCGAGCGTCCGGTCCGTCCGCGTTCCGTCAGCGCACCGTTGACC
>NZ_JBSFJC010000317.1:0-3154 GCF_053597855.1 Kitasatospora sp. NPDC001225 | reverse complement strand
TGATGAGGATCTTCGAAATTCCCCAGCCCCGATCGGGTTCCCCACTTGCTTGACCAGGTCAAAGGAGTGGGGAGGGTGGGGATCGGGGAGCGCGTGCGTGGGCCCCGCCGACCGAAGGTCGGCGGGGCCCGAGGGTGGACGGCGGGTCAGGTGCCGGGTCAGGGAACCCGTCGCAGCGGGGGCGCTTCGCGCGCCGGGTGGATGACGGGCCGGGCAGCTTCGGGGGTGGCCAGCAGGGCGACGATGGTGATCGGCTGGTCGCAGTGCGGGCAGTTGCGGGTCGCCGCGGGCTCCAGGACGTCACGGACCGGCGTCCGGGCCGGGGGCCTGGCCGCCGGCGGCGGGGGCGGAGGCGGCAGTTCCGCCCGGGCCGGGACGGACGCCGGGGCGGCGACCGTCCTGCGGCGGGCGGGCTCGCCGAGGCGGAGAGCACGGTCCTCGTCGCGTCGGCGGTCGCGCTCACGCTCGGCGGCCTTGCGGCAGCGGGGGCTGCAGTAGTTCTGCCGGACGGTCTTGAGCGCGGTGAACTCACCCTGGCAGAACGTGCAGGCTCGGCTCTCGCGCATCTCCTCGCGGTCGCGGCCGCTGATCCGGCACTCGTGCGAGCAGAAGAACCGCCGGCGGCGGGCGGGTGCCTGGAACTCGTTCTGGCAGGCCATGCACTTGCGGGTGACCATGGTCTTCTCCGCGATGCCGCGGTTGCGGCAGACCGGCGAGCAGTAGACCCGCCTGCTGAACGCCGATTCGAGAGCGAAGGCGGTGTGGCAGATCGGACACTGCCGGGTGAGCTCGGGCCCGTCCTGGGTTTCGGGGGCGTCAACCTGCTCAGGAAGCACGGGAGTTCACCCCCGCCCGGATGTTGTCGACCTTGGTCTGGTGGTTGCGCAGGCGGTAGGACGGGCCGTCGATCCCGGCGACGGCGGCGCGGTGCAGGAGCCGGTCGAGCATCGCGGCGGCGACCGTGGCGTCGCCGAACGCCCCGGCCCAGTCGGCGATCCCGACGTTCGTGGTCAGGATCGTGCTCGACTTCAGATACCGCTGGTTGATCACCTGGAACAGCGCGGACGCGCCGTCCTCGGGCAGCGGGAGGTAGCCGAGCTCGTCCACGATCAGCAGCTTCGGGCCGGCGAAGAAGTTCATGCAGGTCTTCCAGCGGCCTTCCAGCGCGGCTTTGTGGCAGCGGGCGGCGAGGTCGGCGGCGGTGGTGAAGTAGACGCGGTGGCCGGCCTCGACCGCGGCCCGGCCGAGCGCGACCGACAGCATCGTCTTGCCGACGCCGGGCGGGCCGACGAACAGGACGTTGCTCGCGTCGTCCAGGAACCGCAAGGTCGCCAGGTCGCGGATCAGCTTCTCGTCGACGCCGGGCTGGGCGGCGAAGTCGAAGTCCGCGAGCGTCCAGGGCTCGGGCAGGCAGGCGAACCGCTCCCGAGCCGCCAGGCGTCGGGCCTCGGTCGCCTCGACCTCGATCTCCAGCAGCCGCTCCAGCGCCGCGGTCATCGACAGCCGCTCGGTGCGGGCCTGGTCCAGGACCCGGTTCAACGCCTCGGCGGCGTTGTTCAGCTTCAGGTAGGACAGGTGCCCCTTCAACTGCTGGAAGCGCCTGGCCTCGCTCATCTGCATCGGTGACGTGCTCACTCCCCGTGGTCCTCCTCGGGTGTCGGTGCGGTCCGCAGCCGGTCGGCCACGGCGGCGTAGTGGGAAAGATCGATGACGACCCGCTCCGCGGACGCGGAACTGGTCCCGGTCCCACGCAGGCGCTCGGCCTCGGCGAGAGCGGCCTCCGACGGCGGCCGGCGGACCTTGCTCTTGCAGGGCGCCCGGTCGGAGAACGACGCCAGCACCGCGCGCTCCAACGCGATCACGTGCCCGGCGTCGCGGACGGTCTGCCCGGCCCCGCCCGGCGCCCGCCGGTGCTTGGCGACCACCGCCCGGCCGGCCGTGAGGACGTGCAGGTAGTCCTCGCCGAGGCGGTGCAGCACCCTCACCTGAGCGCCGGGCAGGCCCGGAGGGACGGAGTACTGGTTGCCGTCGAAGGAGACCAGGCCCTGCGGGCTCACCGTCCGCTCGACCTCCAGCTCGGCCGGGAACGGCCGGGTCGGGACCTCCAGCAGCGGCTCCGCCGCTGCGAGCTCGGCGACCGTCGCCAGCGCGCCGTCGATCCGGCGGCGCCGCTCGTCCATCCGCAGCGCGAGCTTGTCGACGCCGGACTGGGCCTGCACGACACTCAGGGCGTCCGGGACCGTGCGCCACCAGCGTTGCGCCGCCGAATGGTTGGCCTTCTCCACCACACCCTTGCGGTTGCCCCGACGCGAGGGGCAGATGTCGACGCCGACGCCGTAGTACTTCGCGACCGCGGCGAAGGCCGGCACGACCCGGCCGCTGGGCGGGTGGCAGACGGTGGCCATCCGGTCGAAGCGCCAGCGCCGGGCGGTGCCGCCGAGCTTGCGCACCACCTGGTCCAGGGCCTGCACCAGGTGCGGAAAGTCCTCCGCCTCCGCCAGCACCGCCCGCCAGCGGCCCGAGTGCGCGAGCGCGCCGACCAGCAGGTGGGCGTGCGCACCGACGCCCCAGCCGGCCGGCGGGTCGGGCAGCTCCAGCCAGTCGAACTGGATCTCCTCGCCCGGCGGGTGCGCGATCACCGCGACGTCCCGGCCGGTCGCCGCCCTGCAGGGCTCGCAGTGCGGGCGGACCTGGTGGCGGCGAAGGGCCCGGGTGAACGTCGAGTAGGCGCCCTGGTAGCCGAGCTCGGCGACCTCGTCGAACAGCGCCGACGCCCACAGGTGCGGGTCGTCCGCGAGGCGCTGGCGGCAGTAGTCCATGAACGGCACGAAGGCGTCCGGGAGTTGAGCCCGGCGCTCGGGCACCCGCTCGCCGTTCAGGTAGGCCCGGACCGTCTTGCGGTCGCGTCCCAGGTGCCTGGCGATCGCCGAGATCGACCAGCCCTGCCGACGCAGCGCGTGAGCGTCCACGTCTTCCTCCCGCGTCAGCACCAGGGCCCCCGAACAGGCCGAACTCGTTGCGAACGCAGGCTTTCCGACCGGGCACGAACCAACCGGACACGCCGGACAACATCACCCGAAGGGTGGGGAGATCAACTGAGCAGGTTTGGCCAACCTCAGAGCACAGACTGGGGAAATTCAGAGAGCGTCATCAA
>NZ_JBSFJC010000316.1:0-3161 GCF_053597855.1 Kitasatospora sp. NPDC001225 | reverse complement strand
TCCAGGTCGACGTTGGGGACGCCGCTGGTGGAGCAGGCGCTGAACTGGTAGGTGACCGAGCGGCCGTCCTGGCTGCTGGTCTGGACAGGATACGCAGCGGGCCGTATCCGAGCCTCGGATGTCGACGTCGACTGACGGGAGCCATCGTTCGGGACGTACGTAGTCGACGACGCGCTTGATGTCCCGGATCGGCGCGACGGCGGGCGCGCTGCTGCCGAGCAACGTCTCGGCACGCACTCCGGGTATCGGATCCGGCAGGAACACCGCGCGCATGATCAACAAGAAAGCGGTCCGTCACGGCTTCGACGACGCGTGCCTGCCGTCCACGGCTCAGGCCGAGCTCGCCGGCGTCTCCTGGAGCAAGCTGCCGCACTCCTGTACCGGCCTGTACGGCCTGCCCGACACCCCCGACGTCCTCCGTGGGCTACTCGCCACCGACCCAACCCGCCGAGTTCAGGCGGTCTGGGACCTGTACCGGCTGCTCCTCGACCAAGAGCGCCTGTTTCCGGCGACCGCCCCAGCGGCTCTGGTCGTCGCCGCCCTTCTCGACGATCCGCGCACCCTCACTGAAGACCGGTGGGAACGGAGGGCAGGCACGCGGCCGCTGCGCGCGGAACTGCTGAACTGGCTGGCCTCTTTCGCCGACGTCGCCCGCCACGACGTCCAGGACGGTGTCGGCACACCGCAGGACCTGGCCGCTGCCCGCACGGTGCGGCCGAGGCTCCACGCCCGGGTCACGCCCTACTACGAGGACAGGGATCCGCGGGTACGGGAGGCCGCCGTCGCCGCCACCGCCGTGCTGCTCGCGGACCCCGCCCTCGCCGCAGCCATCCCGCAGCACGCGCCTGCGGTGCGCGATGTCCTGACATCGAGTGCGGACTCGTACTACCGGTGGATCGCCCGGGATCGGCTGAAGGCCTGGGGCAATGACACCGCGGGCCTCTCGGCCCGGGAGGAGGAGCACCACGCAGCCGTGAGTCAAGCGAGTGCACTGGCCGAGGGCCCGTTCGAGGAGGGCCAAGGGCAGGCGATCAGGTGGCTGGCCGAGCAGCCGGAGGACACCACCGCCCTGGAACCGCCCCGTCGTTGGCACCCGGACTGGACGCGACCGGAGCAAGCAACCCCGCACTGGCCGGCCCCCGAACCGCCCACGGCCGTCCAGGGCAGTGCACCGGGGTATCGGGGCGCCTGGCAGATCTCCGGAGCCGAGGAGCGCGACGAATGGACGTTCACGCCGTACGTCGGGGTCGGACCGCTGCACTTCGGAATGACCCTGGAAGAGATCACCACCAGCCTCGGTGAAGACGGGTCCGTCGCGCCCTCCTACGCCCGTGAAAGCGGCGAACACCGGCTCAACTACGCCGACTTCCACACCACTGGCATCAGGGCCCTCTTCCAGAAGAACCGTCTGGAGTGCGTGGCCGTGAACGCGCTCACCCGCCCCCAGATACGGCTGGACGGGGTTCCGCTGACCGGCTGCGTGCCGTCCCGGCTGGAGGACTGGCTCGTCCACCGCACGACCTACGGTCGCCTGATGTACAGCCCTGCCGCCGACCCGGTCTTCCCCGACCTCGGCCTGGCAATTCGTACCCAGCGCGCGGGCGACGTCAACCTGACCCGGCCGCTCTTCCTGCTGCACGACTGGCTCGCCCTCTGGGACTACCTGCCCAGCGAGGAGTGGAACCTCCGATAGAGCCGGCTCACCCTCGCCGCGCCCGGACGCCAGTGGCCCGGGTGCTCCGGTCCGTCTGCCATGCGGAGCGATGCCGTGCATGCGGCTGTCAGGTACGGGCCGTGTCGAAGTGGGGTTGGCGGCGATAGAGGGCGATGTCGTTGTGGAAGCCGACGATCAGGTCGCCGGTGAAAGTGATCGAGACGGTGGAGGGGCTTTCGACGGGGATGGTCGCGACGGCCGTCTGAGCCCGGAGGTCCCAGACCCGTATCGTGTCGTCCCTGCCTGCGGTGATGGCGACGGGCAGTCCATCGAGCATCGCGCATGCCACCCCGGTTACGCTGCCGGTGTGGCCGGCGAGTGGTTCGCCGACAGGTCGCCGGGTGGCCAGGTCCCACACCCGCACCGTCCAACCCCAGCTTCCCGTGACCACGACGGGTCGGCCGTCGAGCACCGTGCATGTCACCCCGATCGCGCTGATGGCATGGCCGGCGAGTGGTTCGCCGACAGGTCGCCGGGTGGCCAGGTCCCACACCCGCACCGTCCCGCTGTTGCTTTCGGCGACGGCGACGGGCCGTCCGCCGAGCACCGCGCATGCCACCCCGGTCACGCTGCCGGTGTGGCCGGCAAGTGGTTCGCCGACAGATCGCCGGGTGGCCAGGTCCCACACCCGCACCGTGTGGTCGCTGCCTCCCGTGACGGCCACGGGCCGACCATCGAGCACCGTGGACGCCACCGCGGTCACTGCGCCGATATGACTGGCAAGGGGCTCACCAACAAGCCGACCGGTGACCAGGTCCCACACCCGCACCAAGCCCCGACTTCCCGTGACGGCGACGGGTCGGCCGTCGATCCCAGCGCATGTCACCGCGGTGACGCTGCCGGCGTGGCCGGCGAGTGGCTTGCCGACCGGTCGCCGCGCATCCAGGTCCCACACCCGCACCGTCCCGTCGTGGCTTCCCGTGACGGCGACGGGTCGGCCGTCGCGCACCGTGGACGCCACTGCGGTCACGCTGTCGGTGTGACCGGCGAGGGGCTTGCCAACGGGCCGACGCGTGCCCAGGTCCCAGACCCGTACCGTGTCGTCGCTGCCTCCCGTGACGGCCACGGGCCGTCCGTCGAGCACCGTGCATGCCACTGCGGTGACGCTGCCGGAGTGGCCGGTGAGGGGTTCGCCGACGAGCTGGCCCGTTCCCAGGTACCGCACCCATACCATCCCGTCCCGGCATGCGGTGACGGCGACCGGTCGGCCGTTGAACACCGTACACGCCACCGCGGTGACGCTACCGGAGTGGCCGGTGAGGAGTTCGCCGACGGGGCGCCCGGTACCCAACTCCCAGACTCGTACCGTTTGGTCGCTGCCTGCGGTGACGGCTACGGGTCGGCCGTCGAGTGCTGCGCATGCCACCTGGGTCGGTCTGCCGATGTGGCGACCGGAGGGCCCGCCGACGGGTTGCCGGGTGGCGAGGTCCCACACCCGCGCCGTCCC
>NZ_JBSFJC010000315.1:0-3162 GCF_053597855.1 Kitasatospora sp. NPDC001225 | reverse complement strand
CCGGCACGGTCCCCCCCGCCGAGGGGGGCGCCGGGCCCCCCTCCCCGCGGGCCCCCCGCGGCCGAGGGGGTCACACCCCCCCCCCGCAACCCCCCCACCCGCGGGGGGGCCCACCCCGATCCGAGGAACCGGTCCCATGAACTCGCGCACCCTGATCCGCACCACCGCCGTCCTCGCGACGGTGATCGGCCTGGCGGCCGGCACCGTGGCGGCCGCCCCCGCCCGCGACACCGGCCGCCACGACTCCGCACACGACTGGCCACAGCGCCTGATCGACCGTTCGCCCGACCTCGTCCAGCCGAAGGCCCTCACCGTGGACCACTCGATCGGCGCCCGGCGCGCCGCCCAGGAGGTCCACCTGGCACAGCAGTTGTACACGTTCTGGAACACCGGGCAGCAGCGCTACCTGGACGCGGCGATCAGCCCGCACTTCCGGGACAACACCCTGCCGCCCGGCCGTCCGCAGGGCCCCGCCGGGCCGCTCCTCGCCTCGGATAGCTTCCGCGCCGCGGTGCCGGACCTGACCTGCGAACTCTCCGACCTCCTGGTCACCGGCGACAGGATCACCGCCCGCCTGGTCTTCCGCGGCCACTTCACCGGCACCTTCGACGGCGTGCGGGGCCAGGGCCAGAGCGTCGACTTCAACGCCATCGACATCCAGCACGTCGGCACCGACCGGATCACCGAGGACTGGCACATCGAGGACAACACCGCCCTGCTGGCCCAACTGGGCGTTCGCGCCTGACCCCGCCCGGTCCCCGACGGACCGTCGCAAGGTCACGGACGCTGCTCAACGTCCTGAGCAGGGGGCGCAATTCGGCCGTCACGGTGCGACCCACCGGCCCTGGGTGGCAGCTGAGATGAATGGCTCGGGCATTTCTGTTCACACCACTTGACGGGCTGCCGCGAGCCGAGCAGACTCGCTTCGCGGCAGCAGCTCAAATGAATCTGAAGGCATTGCCATTCACACCAGCTGCCAATGCCAGCCCGTTCCCGGCAGCCTCCGCCTGCCCGCCTCCGGATCGCCCGTCCTCAGCGCCCCAGGAGTCCAGCATGCCCTCGAACACCCCGCCCGATGCCGCCGCCCCGCCCTGGTCATGCGTCAACCGCGCTCCCCTTAGGGGGAGTTGGTGGGCCCGCGGCCTGTGGCTGGCCGAACGCCTGAGCGGCGAGGGCGACCCGCCCGCCCCGGTCGCCGACAACCCGGCAGAGGGCAGCCTCGGCTGGCGCGCCGACCGCCGACTGGCCCGCTGGCGCTCGGCGTTCACCGACCACGCGCCGGACACCGCCGAAGCCCAGGCCCGCGCGCTCGGCATCGACCCGCCCCTGCTGCGCCGGCTGCTCGCCGAACACCCCGACAGCCTCGCCGCGCGCACCGCCAAACCGGCCTGGGCCCGGTTCGTCGAGGACGTCGTCGCCCGCGCACCACGGCTGCCCCCGGCGCCCGACGGGGAGGACACCACGGAACACGACGAGGAGCACGACGGAACGCACCGGCACGGCTTCGCCGACTTCGCGGCCGTCGTCGAACCCTTCCTCGCCGAGGCCCTCCGCCTGCTGGAGGCACCCGCCCGCACCGCGGACGCCACCGAGCCCTCCGCCGCCGTCCTCGCGGCCGTCCGGCGCTCGCTCACCGCCGGCCTGCGGGACCAGCTGGTGTCCGTCCTCGGCCGCACCCTCGTCCTCGAACTCCATGTGGCCCGGCTGTCCGGCCAGTTGAGCGGTGACACCCCGCAGGAGCGCTTCCACGCCTTCATCGCCTGGCAGCGGGAGCCGGAGCGGCTGGCCGCGCTGCTGGACGAGTACGCCGTCCTGGCCCGGCTGCTGGCGTGCGCCACCCGGAACGCCGTCCACGCGCACCGGGAGTTCCTCGACCGCTTCACCGCCGACCGGCCCGCGCTGGTCGAGCGGCTCTTCGCCGGACGCGACCCCGGCGAACTGACCGAGGTGCGCACGGGCCGCGGCGACGGCCACGAGGCGGGCCGCTCGGTCGCCCTGCTGACCTTCTCCTCCGGCGCCCGGCTGGTGTACAAACCCCGGCCACTGGCCGTCCACGAACACTTCAACGCCCTGGTCGACTGGTACGACACCGTCCTGCCGGGCCCCGGCCCGGGCACCGTGGCGGTGTGGGACCGGGGCGGGTACGGCTGGATCGAGTACGTGGAACCGGCGCCGTGCGCCGACCACGCGGCCGCCGAGCGGTTCTACCACCGCCTCGGGGCGCTGCTGGCCCTGCTCTACGCGACCGCTGCCACCGACTTCCACTTCGAGAACGTGATCGCCGTCGGGGAGCACCCGGTCGCGGTCGACCTGGAGTCCCTGTTCCACGTCGGCGTGCCCCACCTGACCGGCAGCCCGCTGATCGACGACGACCCGGCGCAGCACCTGCTCGCCCACTCGGTGCAGCGGGTGGGCCTGCTGCCCTCGGTACTGGTCGGCGACGGCGGCGCGGTGCTGGACGTCGGCGGGATGGGCGCCGACAAGGGCGCCGTCATGCCCTTCAAGTCGCCCACCTGGGAGGGCGACGGCACCGACGAGATGCGCCTGACCCGGGTGCAGCGCGCCTTCGAGGGCGGCGCGAACCGGCCGCGACTGGACGGCCGGGACGTCGACCCGGCCGACCACCTGGCGTCCCTGCGGGCGGGGTTCGAGGCCGGCTACCGCGCCATCGCCGCCCACCGCGAGGCGCTGCTCGCACCGGACGGCCCGCTGGAGCGCTTCCGCGAGGACACCTGCCGCACCATCGTCCGCGCCACCCGGGTCTACGCCCACCTGCTGGGCGAGAGCACCCACCCGGACGTCACCCGTGACGCGCTCGACCGCGACCGGGTGCTCGGGCTGATCTTCGCCCAGTCCGCCGGGAACCCCGCCCAGCGGCCGCTGCTGCGGCTCGAAGCCGAGGACCTCTGGAGCGGCGACGTCCCGCTGTTCCGCTCCGTCGTCGGCTCCCGCGACCTGCGCACCCACCGCGGCCGGTCGCTGCCGCGGGCACTGCCCGAGTCGGGGCTCGACCGGGCCCGGCGGATCGTCGCCGCCATGGACGAGCACGACCTGGCCACCCAGGACTGGATCATCCGGGCCGCCTTCGCCGCCCGCGCCACCACCGCGGGAGCCGACGGTGCCGCACCCGCGGGCACCGGCCCGCGCCCGGCCGGGCCCGCC
>NZ_JBSFJC010000314.1:0-3192 GCF_053597855.1 Kitasatospora sp. NPDC001225 | reverse complement strand
GACCGGGTGGTGCCGGTAGTGTCAATGGTGTCAATGGGAGCGGGGTGGGCTGGTGTCCGGTCGGGCGGAGGTGAGCGGTCGGTCGGTGTTCGTCTTCCCGGGTCAGGGTTCCCAGTGGGCTGGGATGGGGCGTCGGCTGCTCGTCGAGTCGGCGGTGTTCGCGGAGGCGCTCGGTGAGGTCGACAAGGCTCTGAGGGCTTATGTCGACTGGTCGTTGCTCGATGTGGTGAACCAGGTGCCGGGTGCCGCCTCGTTGGAGCGGGTGGACGTGGTGCAGCCGGTGTCGTTCGCGGTGAACGTCGGTTTGGCGCGGCTGTGGGCGTCGCTGGGTGTGGTGCCTGACGCGGTGGTGGGTCACTCGCAGGGGGAGATCGCGGCGGCGCACGTCGCCGGCATCCTCTCCCTGGACGACGCGGCGGCCGTGGTGGCGCTGCGGTCGCAGGCCATCGCCCGCGGTCTGGCCGGACGCGGCGGCATGGTGTCGGTCGGGTTGCCGCTCGCCGAGGTGGCCGACCGGCTCCCCGCCGGGGTCGAGGTCGCGGCCGTCAACGGCCCCTCCTCGGTGGTGGTGGCTGGTGACCCGGCGGGTCTGGACACGCTGGTCGTCGCGTACGAGGAGCAGGGCGTGCGCGTGCGGCGGATCGCCGTCGACTACGCCTCGCACACCTCGCACGTGGAGTCCATCGAGGCCGAACTCGCCGAGCTGCTGGGCTCCGTGAAGCCCCAGCCCGCCGCGATCCCCTTCCTCTCCACCGTCGAGGGCCGCTGGCTGGAGGGCCCGGAGCTGGACGCGGGGTATTGGTACCGCAACCTGCGGCAGACCGTCCGCTTCGCCGACGCCGTCGAGACCCTGGCCGGCGAGGGCTTCCGGGCCTTCGTCGAGGTCAGCGCGCACCCCGTGCTCGCCCACGGCATCGTCGAGGCCCTGGAGGAGGCCGTTCAGGCGCCGACCGTCGTCACCGGGACCCTGCGCCGCGAGGACGGCGGCTGGGACCGCGTCCTGCTCGCCGCCGCCGAACTCCATGTGCACGGCCTGTCCGTGGATTGGTCCACGACCCACGCCGGGGCCGGCACCGTCCGCCCGTCCGAACTGCCCACCTACGCCTTCCAGCACCAGCGCTTCTGGCTGGAGCCCGTGGCCGCCACGGGTGACG
Source organism: Kitasatospora sp. NPDC001225 (assembly GCF_053597855.1). Lineage (NCBI taxonomy): Bacteria > Bacillati > Actinomycetota > Actinomycetes > Kitasatosporales > Streptomycetaceae > Kitasatospora > Kitasatospora sp. NPDC001225. The sequence goes on along the minus strand of NZ_JBSFJC010000314.1, from coordinate 2,038 downwards.
TGACCGCGTTCGGGGTCGCCGCCGCCGAGCATCCGCTGCTCGGCACCCTGGTCGAACTGCCCGACGGGGGAGAGGTGTTCACCGGGCGGCTGTCGATCCGATCGCACCCGTGGCTGGCCGGCCACGCCGTCTCCGGGACGGTCCTGCTGCCCGGCGCGGCCTTCCTCGAACTCGCCCTGCGGGCGGGGGAGCGGACCGGTCTCGGCCGCCTCGACGAGCTGGTCGTCGAGGCGCCCGGGATCCTGCCCGAGCGCGGTGGCCTCCAGGTCCGTGTCACGGTCGACCCGGCCACCGCCGGCGACGACCGCCGGGCCGTCCACGTGCACTCGCGGCCCGAGGACGCGGAGGGCGGCGTGTGGACCCGGCACGCCACCGGCTTCCTGGCGGCCGAGACCGCACCGGAGTTCGGCTACGAGGCGTGGCCGCCGGCCGGCGCGGAGCCGGTCGCCCTGGACGGCTTCTACGAGCGGCTGGCCGAGGCGGGCTACGAGTACGGCGACGCGTTCCGGGGCCTGCGGGCCGCCTGGCGGTCGGGCGAGGAGGTGTTCGCCGAGGTCGCGCTGCCGGAGGAACTGACGGACTCCGCCGGGCGGTTCGGACTGCACCCGGCCCTGCTGGACGCGGCCCTGCAGTCCGCCAACCTGGGCGCGGCGCCGGTGGCCGGACCGGGGGAGGTGCTGCTGCCGTTCGCCTGGAACGACGTGGCCCTGTACGCGTCCGGGGCCACCGCGCTGCGGGTGCACTCCCGCCGGGAGGGCCCGGACAGCGTCTCCTTCGCGCTGACCGACCCGGTCGGCCGGCCCGTCGGTGCCGTCGGGGCGCTGGTCCTGCGGCCGGTGGCGCCCGAGCGGCTGTCCGCCGCCCGGGACACCGCCGCCGAGCACCTGTACCGCGTCGCCTGGGCGCCCGCCGACCTGCCGCGGGCGGCGGACCGCCCGTCCGGGGACGATGTGCTCGACCTGACCCGCGTCCCCGAGGGGCTGTCGGTGCCGCGGGCGGCCCGGGCACTCGTCGGCGCCGCGCTCGGCGGGATCCAGGAGCACCTGGCCGGTGACTCCGCCGGCCCGCTCGCGGTCCTGACCGCGCACGGCGCCGGGGACCCGGCGGCGGCCGCCGTCCGGGGCCTGGTCCGCACCGCGCAGCTCGAACACCCGGGCCGGATCGTCCTGGTGGACACCGACGGCTCGGCGGTGCCCGCCTCACTGGTGGCCGACGCGCTCGCGTCCGGTGAACCCCATGTCGCGTGGCGCGACGGGACCGCGGTGGTGCCGCGCCTGGCGCGTGCCGAGGCGCCCACCGGCACCGGCCCGGTCCTGGATCCGGCGGGGACGGTGCTGGTGACGGGTGGTACGGGGACGTTGGGCGGGTTGGTGGCCCGGCATCTGGTGGAGTCGCACGGGGTGCGGCGGCTGCTGTTGGTGAGTCGTCGCGGCGTGGCGGCGCCGGGTGCGGCGGAGTTGGTGGCCGGGCTCGAGGCGCTGGGTGCCGAGGTGGAGGTGGTGGCCGCCGATGTGTCGGACCGTTCGGTGGTCGACGACCTGGTCCGTCGGGTCCCGGAGGGGCGTCCGCTGACGGCGGTGGTGCACACCGCCGGTGCGCTGGCCGACGGCGTCTTCGAGACGCGGTCGGCGGAGGAGCTGGGGGAGGTGTTCGCCCCGAAGGCGGACGCGGCCTGGCACCTGCACGAGGCGACCGAGGGCCTGGGTCTCGCGGCCTTCGTGCTCTTCTCCTCCGGTGCGGGCGTGTTCGGCAGTGCCGGGCAGAGCCTGTACGGGTCGGCGAACGGTTTCCTGGACGGTCTGGCCGGGTGGCGCCGTGAGCGGGGCCTGCCGGCGGTCTCGCTGGCCTGGGGCCTGTGGGCTCAGGCCAGTGGTCTGACCGGGCACCTGGACGAGGCCGATCGGGCCCGGCTGGCCCGGGGCGGCCTGGCGGCCATGGCGACGGAGGAGGCGCTGGCGCTGTTCGACGCCGCGCTGAGGTCCCCGGAGGCGCTGCTGGTCCCGACCCGGCTGGACCGCGACGCGCTGCGCGGGCAGGC
>NZ_JBSFJC010000313.1:0-3204 GCF_053597855.1 Kitasatospora sp. NPDC001225 | reverse complement strand
GGACGCCCGGCTGCGGCCCGTCCCGCCGGGCTGCGCAGGCGAGCTCTACCTGGCCGGCGAGGGCCTGGCCCGCGGCTACCTGGGCCGCCCCGGCGCGACCGCCGCCCGCTTCCTCGCCGACCCCTCCGGCCCGCCCGGTGCCCGGATGTACCGCACCGGGGACCTCGCCCGGCGCCGCCCCGACGGCACCGTGGAGTTCCTCGGCCGCGCGGACGACCAGGTGAAGATCCGCGGCTTCCGGGTCGAGCCCGCCGAGGTGGAGGCCGCCCTCGCCGCCCACCCGCTGGTCGCCGACGTCGCCGTGGTCGTCCGCGAGGACCGGCCCGGCGCCCGCCGGCTGGTCGCCTACACCGTCGGCACCGACGGCGCCCCCGACCCCGGCGAACTGCGGGACTTCGCCGCCCGCGCCCTGCCCGACTACCTCGTCCCGGCCGCCTTCGTCCCGCTCGACGCCCTCCCGCTCAGCCGCAACGGCAAGGTCGACCGCGCCGCCCTCCCGGCCCCCGAGGAGCGGCCCGGCGGGCGCCGCGAGCGGGTCGAACCGCGCACCGCGGCCGAACGCCGCACCACCGAGCTCTTCGCCGAGGTCCTCGGCATCCGCCCGCCCGGCACCGACGAGGGCTTCTTCGACCTCGGCGGCGACTCCATCCTCAGCATCCGGCTCGCCGCCCGTCTCACCGAGGCCTTCGGCACCGAGCTCGGCCCGCGCGCCGTCTTCGACCACCCCACCCCGGCCGACCTGGCCCGGCTGCTCACCGAGGAGCCCGCCGCCCCGGCCCGCCCGCCCGTCGTCCCGGTGCCCCGCACGGGCGCCGCCCCGATGTCCCACGCCCAGCAGCGCCTCTGGTTCCTGGAGGAGTTCACGCCCGGCGTCTCCGAGAACGTCGCGCTCGCGCTGCGGCTGCGCGGCACCCTCGACACCGGCGCCCTCGGCGCGGCCCTGGACGCCCTGACGGCCCGGCACGAGTCGCTGCGCACCACCTTCGACAGCGTGGACGGCCACGGCGTCCAACTCGTCCACCCGCCGCACGCCGTACCGCTGCCGCTGCACGACCTCTCCGGGCGGCCCGCCGACGAACGGCCACGGGCCCTGCGCGACCTGCTCGCCGCCGACCGCGCCCGCCCCTTCGACCTGCGCCGCGGACCACTGCTGCGCGCCACCCTGGCCCGGCTGGCCGACCGCGAGCACGTGTTGGCGCTGACCCTGCACCACATGGTCACCGACGGCTGGTCCACCGGCGTGCTGCTCACCGACCTGGCCCACCTCTACCGCGCCGAACTCGGCTCCACCGAAGCCGAGTTGGCGCCCCTGCCGGTGCAGTACGCCGACTACGCCCACTGGCAGCGCACCGCCGGGGCGCCCACCGGGGAGCAGCTCGCCTACTGGAAGGGCCAACTGACCGGCGTGGTCCCGCCGCAGCTGCCCACCGACCGACCCCGGCCCGCGGTGCGCACCGCCAACGCCGCCAACGCCGCCACCGTCCGACTGGAACTGCCCGCCGACACCGCCCGCCGGCTGGCCGAGGTCGGCCGGCGGCGCGGCGCCACCCTGTTCACCACCCTGGTCGCCGCCGCCCAGGCCTACCTGGCCCGGCTCTGCGGGGACACCGACATCACCGTCGGCACCATCACCTCCGGCCGGCACCGGCCCGAGGTCCAGCGGCTCGTCGGGTTCTTCGTCAACACCCTGGTGCTGCGCTCCCGGGTCGAGCCCGGACAGCCCTTCGACGCCCTCCTCGGCGAGGTGTGGCAGACCGTCCTCGACGCCTTCGCCCACCAGGACGTGCCCTTCGAGAAGGTGGTCGACGAAGTCCAGCCGGTGCGCGACACCAGCCGCAGCCCGCTGTTCCAGGTCCACGTGGTGCTCCAGAACGCGCCGTCCGCCGAACCCGACCTCCCGGGCCTCGACGTGACCGGCATCGAGCCCGACGCCGTACGGACGCCCTTCGAGCTGGTGCTGGAGTTCGTCGAGACCGCGAGCGGCGCCCTGCACGGCCTGTTCACCTACGACACCGACCTGTTCGACCCGGCCACCGTCGAGCGGATGGCCGGCCAGCTCGCCACCCTGCTCACCGCCGTCGCCGAGGACCCGTCCCGCGCCGTCGGCGCGCTGCCGCTGGCCGGCCCGGAGGAGTCGCCCGCCGAGCCGCACGGCGGCTTCCGGCCGGTGGCGGAGGCGACCCTGCCCGAGCTGTTCGAGCGCCGGGCCGCCGCCACCCCCGGGGCACCGGCCCTGCTCGACGGCGAACGGGAGCTGAGCTACGCCGACCTCGACCGGGCCGCCAACCGGCTGGCCCACCAGCTCATCCGGCGCGGCGTCGGCCCCGAGCGGCTGGTCGCCCTCGCCCTGCCCCGCTCGGCGGCCATGGTGGTCGCCCAGCTCGCCGTCGCCAAGGCCGGCGGCGCCTTCCTCCCCGTCGACCCGGACTACCCGGCGCCCCGGCGGGAGTTCATGGTCCGCGACGCCGCCGCCCACCTGCTGCTCGACGACCCGGCGCAGGTCTGGTCCGCCGAGGGCCCGGACACCGCGCCCACCGACGCCGACCGCACCAGCGCCCTCACCCCCGCCCACCCCGCCTACGCCGTCTACACCTCCGGCTCCACCGGAACGCCCAAGGGCGTCCTGGTCACCCACCGAGGCCTCGCCGTCTTCGCGGCCGCCGCCGCCGAGCAGTACGCCGTCGGCCCCGGCGACCGGGTGCTCCAGTTCGCCTCGCCCAGCTTCGACGCCTCCGTCCTGGAACTGTGCATCTCGCTGCTCTCCGGCGCCGCCCTCGTCACCGGCGAGGAGGGGCCGCTGGTCGGCGAACGACTCGCCGAGGCGCTGACCGCCCGCCGGATCAGCCACACCCTGATCCCCCCGGCCGCCCTGGCCACCCTGGAACCCGAGACCGCCGCGGCCCTGACCGGACTGCGCACCCTGGTCGTCGGCGCCGAGGCCTGCCCGGCCGACCTGGTCGACACCTGGGCCCCCGGCCGGCGCATGGTCAACTCCTACGGCCCCACCGAGGCCACCGTCGTCGCCACCTGGACCGGCCCGCTCGCCCCCGGCAGCGGCAGCCCCGCGATCGGCCGCCCCAGCGGCGCCACCCGCGCGTACGTCCTGGACACCGCCCTGCGGCCGGTGCCGCCCGGCGTCACCGGGGAGCTCTACCTGGCCGGCCCCGGCCTCGCCCGCGGCTACCTCGGCCGCCCCGGCCTCAC
>NZ_JBSFJC010000312.1:0-3248 GCF_053597855.1 Kitasatospora sp. NPDC001225 | reverse complement strand
GGCCGCGGAGCTGGTCGAGGCCGAGCCGGCGGCGGAGGTCGCGGAGGTCGTGGAGGTCTCGGAGCTCGCACGTCGACCCGGTCGGCACCGTCTGCGACCGCGACGCCGCCACCGCCGCGGCCGACCGTGACTTCGGCGTCCTGATCGAACTGCGCTACAGCCCCTCCTGCCACGCCGCCTGGGCCAAGATGAGCGGCGGCTCCCCCGGCGACCGCGTCCAGGTCTTCGGCACCCCGCCCGAGCAGGAGGAGTACCGCCAGCAGTCCGGCCACGACGCCCACAGCAAGATGGTCCGCGCCACCCGCCCCGCCGACGCCCGCGCCTGCGCCGTCGTCGACAACCGGGGCACCGTCTGCGCCGCACCCCGGGAAGCCCCCACGGGATGACGCGGGAGAGCGGGCGGGCGCAGCCGGGTCGGCGAGCCGCTCGGGCGGAAGCCGACGGTGACCGCCCGTCAAGGACGAACCGGGGATACGAGGTCCAGGCGTCGTCCCCGCAGCGCGCGGCGTGCTGAGGCCCACGGTTCACACACACGCCCGCAGTTCCGCGATGTCCAGCGGTGGCAGCCGTGACAGTTCGGCGTCGGCGGCGGCCATGGCGGCGGCGTAGCGGGAGTCGGCGAGGAGGGCCGTGACGGTGTCGGCGATCTCCTCGCGCGTCGCCGTGAGTTCCAGCGCGCGGCCGAGGCCGTGCCCGGCGAACGCGCTGGTGTTGCCGGGCTGGTCGGCGAGGACGCCCAGGCCCAGGACGGGTGTCGCCGCCTGCACCGCGTCGAGCAGGGAGGCCCGCCCGCCGTGCGTCACGAACAGGTCCACCTGACGGAGGAGCGCGGGCTGCGGGACGTGCTCGACGACCGTGATGCGGGGGTCCGCGCTCGGCAGGTCCCGCGCGAGGTGTCCGGCGGACACGATCGCCTCGCAGCCGGTCGCGGAGAGGGCGGCCATGACCTCCCGGTACACGCTCCTCACGACGCCGCGCAGACCGGGCATCGCGGTGGTCAGGGTGCCGAGGCTCGCGTAGACGAGCTGGCGGGAGGAGGCGGGACGGTCCGGCCGCTCGGGGGCGGTGGTCCGGAACGCCGCGACGGTGCGCCGGACCGCGCGGGCCGATGACGAAGTCGAGTGCGGACACGTGCGACGGTATCGGCTCGGCGGTGACGGCTATCCGTAGGGCCATGGGGGCTCCAAGCAGCGTTCTGCGGGCGCGCGGAATCCGGGCCCGCTTGCCGAGGTCGGTGGGTTGCGACGGGGCGTCAGGAACCGGCACCGGGTGACGGCGGCTTCCGCGACGGGACCGGGCCCGGACCGTCCTGACGGCCCAGGACGAGGACCTGGAAGGCCGCGCCGCCGTAGGCGACCAGGAGCCGGGCGATCCTGCGGGGCGTGCTGCGCATGCTGGTGCGCCTGCTTTCGTGGGGCGCTGTCGGCTTGTCAGAGGGTGCTGTCGGCTTGTCGGAGGCTGCCCGGGTCACCAGGAGACGGCGTCGTCCAGCGACTGCTGCCAGTAGCCGACCTTGAGGGAGTCGTCCACGTAGGCGCCCTCCGCGGGCAACGACGGGTGGGCCCCGGTGCCGACGCTCTCGTTGCCGGAGGGGCCGTGGAAGTAGACGGTCAGCGAGTTCACGGTGTGGCCGTTCGAGCCGTCGGTGCCGTCGGTGGAGGACAGGTTCACGGAGGCGTAGCCGGACTCGCCGGGCTGGAGGGTGACGACGGCCTGCGGCTTCGAGTCGGTGATGACGGGGGGTACGGACTGGGCGTCGCCGAAGCGGACGGCCGGGTAGCCGTAGAGGTAGCAGGTGCCGGAGCCGGTGTTGGTGACCGTGAGCAGGAGGTGGTTCACGGGGCGGTTCAGCGGGGCGGCCGTGGTCGCAGTGTTGGAGCCTTCGCAGGTGGCCGGCTCGGCGGCCGCGGGGGCGGCGGGGGTCTTCGGCGTCGGGGTGCCGGTGGCGGGCTTCGGGGCGGTGGGCCGGGGTGCGGCGGCCGGCTCCTGGCTGGCGGAACCGGTGGTGCCATCGGCGTCGGCGGACGGGGCCGTGGAGGTCGAGGAACCCGCCGCAGCGGCGGGCGCCGCAGCCCTGAGCGAGGGGCCGGTCGCCGTATCGATGACCCCGCTGTCGTTGCACGCGGTGAGCGAGAAGGCGGCGACCACGACGCTCGCGGCGGCGCTGACCAGACGGGTGCGGGAGGTACGGACGGACATGTGGTCGCGCCCCTTTCGGCATGGGCTCGGGTGCTGCGTCGGTCGGACGGCCGAAGCCTGCGCGACGGTCCGTCCCAGCCGCCACGTCTGGCGCCGCACCAGGGAGGGTGGGACGGCGAAGGGGGCTCTGACCAGCGGGAACGAGGCCGGCCTGGAACGCCGGAATGGGACGCGGAGGGGACGGACGAGAGGACGGACGGGGCGGCTGCCGGAGGGCACGGGGCCGAGGCGCCCCGCGTGTCGTCGGGCCTCGCGAGTGCGTCCAGGGTGTGGGAGCTATGCGACTGGTCGAGATGGAGACAGCCCGGCAGGACTGGAAGGGCATGCTGTGCGGCTGCGGCGGTTCGGCGGAGCACCTGGCCCGGGATCTGCTGCGGCTCGCGGGCGGCGGATCCGGGGCGGAGCCGGGCCAGGTCGACCTCGAATGGCATGTCTGGTCCCCGGTCGTCCTGTGGGAGCCGGCTCCCGCGGTGGCGTCCGTTGCGCTGGCGGCACTGGCCGATGACATCGCACCGGCGGCCCGCGCGCGGTTCCTCGAGCTCCTTCAGTGCCTGGTGGCGGGCGAGGGCACGGACGCGGAGTCCGCCCGACGAGGACTCGATCTTCCGGAGCTGTGCAGAAACGTTGCCGCGCAAGGTCTCTGGCTGCTCTACGGGGAGGTGATGGCGAATCGGTCCCTCGTCGGGGCGGGCACCGCCTTCGAGATCCTCACTGTGGTGGAGCCCGACAGGGCTCGCCTGCACCGTGTCCGGGAGCTCGCGGCCGACTGGCTGCCCGTGTGCTGCCGGACCGGCCTGTGCGATGACGACCTGTGGGCCCTCGACCGCTGACCTCGCCGGAGCCGTGGCCGCGCTGCCGTGGACGAGCCGCGCTGCCCGCTGCCGGGCGTCCGCGGCTCGTCTCCCTTCCGGAGGACGGGGTCAGGGGGCCGGTGACCGCTTGCCCGACACCCCGGCGGCGCGGTGGCACAGCTCGACGAGGGAGCCGAGGAACTGGCCGCCGTACGCGCCGGCGGCGGCGCAGGGGTCCTCCTCAGGGGGTGTCGCCGA
>NZ_JBSFJC010000311.1:0-3285 GCF_053597855.1 Kitasatospora sp. NPDC001225 | reverse complement strand
GCCGCGTTGTCGTCGGTCGCCAATGCTCCGCAGTGGCTCCCTCCTCCGCCTTGCGATGCACGCACCCCAACGCCGCCCCGCCCGCCCTCCGGGCGAACGACGGGAGTTTGACGACCGGCCCTGGCCGTCAGCCGAGGAGCCGGGGGGAGAGCGCCCCGCAGGGCAGCAGGTCCAGTTCGGCGCCGGCCTCGCGCAGGTCGGTCAGCACCAGCTCGTCGTACATCACCAGCGCGGACTGCTCGGGCCAGGCGACCGCCCAGAGCCAGAGCCCGCGGGCCTCGCCGACGAACACCGCGCGGTCGGCCGGGGCGTCCGGGACGTGGAACATCGGGGTGGGCCGCCCGGCGGCCAGCAGCTTGGCGTCGGCGGGCTTGTAGAGGCCGACGGAGTCGCCCGGGTCCGGCCCGGACAGGCCCGCGTAGCGGGCGCCGAGGCCGACCCCCAGCTCCTCGGCGACCAGCACCAGCTCGCCGAAGCCGCCGAGCGGCGCGGGCCCGGAGCAGGCGACGGCGGTGGCCCGGGCGCCCGAGACGTCGTCGCCGACGTGGGCGATGCCGGTGTAGAGCCAGCCGACCGGGAGCGGCCAGGGCAGCCAGACCGGGACCTGGGAGCGGGCGACGGCGACGCCGAGGGCCTCCACACTCGGGGGCAGCACGGGCTGCATCGGGTGCACGGCTCCGTGCCGGTCGCACTGCCAGGTGTCTGAGAACAGACCGGGGGCGCGGACCCGACCGGCGCACCTCGGGCAGCTGGGCTCGCCCCTCATAGCCGTCAACGCTCCTCCCTCCGGACCGCCGCGTCAAGGACGATCACCCGTACGGAGGGCTCGGCGGCACCTGTCGGTGGCGGGCGCCCGGACCGGCGCCGGGTGGGCGTGGCACGGGCGGTTCCCGTTGGGGGATGTCCCGTCCCGGGCGGCGGCAAACGTCCGGGGTGCCGACCCCGGAAACACTGACGCCCCGTCATCGGCGAATGCGGTGACGGGGCGTCAGTCGGGTATCGGAACGTCCGGATCGGACGCTCCCGGCTCGTCGGCGGCGGGTGAGGCCTCCCGGTCGGAGGCGCCGCGCCGGGTCAGACGGTCGGGCACGGACGGATGAGCAGGCGCTCGCCGGTGCGGGCAGCGGCCTGGACGACCTCGCGCACGGTGGCGGCGTCGGCGATCTGGCGGTCGGCGGCGGAGCCGTTGGTCTCGTCGAGTCGGACGATCTCGAAGCGCATGGTCTTCGTCATGGGCGTCTCCTTTCCTGGCCCCGCGGGGCGGGGCGGGGGCGGCTGAGTCGGTATCAGCTCTCTCGGGGTCTTGCGGATCCGGAGGTGAGGCCGGATCGGGCGGGTCGTCGCGCGTGTGGCGGTCTGCTGCGGCAAGGGCTCCCCCTGCTTGCCTGGTGCGTCCAGTGCCTCGTGCACCACGGTGTCGTGGCGGTGCTACCGGGCCGTTGCCCGTCCGTAAAGTCCAGGTTTCGGGTGATCGGTGCCGCGGTGGAGGCCAGCGATGATTCCCGGACAGAATCAAAGATTACCGTAACTAACGAATTTTGTCCTGTGTTGAAGCCGATCGAACTTGAAGAAGTGGTACAGACCACTTTCGGCGGACCGGGGGAACCGGCGCGGCCCCGACCGCGTCGGTCAGGCCCAGAACGCGGCCAGCGCCCCGGCCGTGGCGGCCGGCTGCTCGGCGTTGGGGGAGTGGCCGGCGTCCGCGACCACCACCCGGCGGGCGCCCAGGCGCTCGGCCATCGCGGTCTGCTCCGGGACCGGCCAGGCGTGGTCCCGCACTCCGGACAGCACCAGCACCGGCAGCCCGGCGGTGGCGGCGGCCAGCTCCGCCACCCGGTCCGGCGCGGCCACCAGGTGGGCGCCGGTGACGGACAGCGCCCGCGGCACGTTGGCCAGCCAGCGGCGGTGCAGGAACTCCGCGACGGCCGGCTCCAGGCTCGGCCGCGGCTGCCCGCTCTCCGCCTCCAGCTGCCGCATGACCTGCCAGATCTGCTCCAGGTCCATCCCCCGCAGGGCGTCCAGCAGCAGCCCGGTGCGGACCGCCTCGGCCGGGTCGATCGCGCCCGGGCCGGTGGACACCAGGGTCAGCGACCGCCAGGGCAGCGGGCCCTCCGCGGCCGCGGCGAGCACCGCCTCGCGCACCACCTGGCCGCCGAAGGAGTGCCCCAGCAGGTGCGGCGGGGCGCCCCCGGCCTCGGCCGCCAGCACCCCGGTGAGCGCCCGTACGTCCGCGCCGAGCGCCCCGACGGCGTACGCCGCCGGATCGTCCGGACCGCCGGTCTGGTACTGCCCGCGCTGGTCCACGGCCGTCACCCGGTACCCGGCGGCCGCCAGCGGCTCCAGCAGCGCGATGAAGTCCTCCTTGCTGCCGGTGAACCCCGGCACCAGCAGCGCCGAGCCGCGCACCGGCCCGGCCGGCTCCGCCCGCAGCGCCGCGAACTCCCCGCGCCCGGTCACCAGCCGCTCGGCCCGCGCGCACCCGGGCAGCGTCAGAAACGGCGGCGTGCTCATGGGCTGCTCTCCCTGCTGTCCTGTCGGCGCTCCCCGACGCCCCCGAGCTTAGGAGGCGGGCGGAACGCCCGAGGGGGCGGGCCGGGCCGGGTGGCCTGGCCCGCCCCCTCGGGGGAGACACGGGGGTGTCAGCTCTCCGGGGTGGCCTCCACGGGCGCCGCCGCCTTGCGGGTGCGGGTGCGCTTGCGCGGGGCCGGGACCTCGGTGGCGGCCTCGGCGGCCGGGGCCTCCGGGGCGGTCTCGGCGACGGCCTTCGGCTTGCGGGCCCGGGTGGCCTTCTTGGCCGGGGCGGGAGCCTCGGCGGCGGCCTCGGCGACCGGAGCCGCCTCGACGGCCTCGGCCTTCGGCTTCCGGGCGCGGGTGGCCTTCTTCACCGGGGCGGGAGCCTCGGTGGCCTCGGCGGCCGGGGCGGCGGCCTCGACGGCCTCCGCCTTCGGCTTGCGGGCCCGGGTGGCCTTCTTGGCCGGGGCCGGAGCCTCGACGACCGCCTCGGCGACCGGAGCCGCCTCGACGACCGGGGCGGCGGTCTCGACGGCCTCGACGGCCTCCGCCTTCGGCTTGCGGGTCCGGGTGCGGGTGGCCTTCTTCGCCGGGGCCGGAGCCTCCGCGATCGCCTCGACGGCGGCCTCGACGACCGCCACGGCCTCGGCCACGACGGCCTCGGCGACCGGAGTCGCCTCGACCGCCACGACGGCCTCGGCGGCGGCGGCACCGCCGCGCGAGCGGCGGCGGCGACGGCGCGGCGCGGCCTCGCCCTCGGCGCCCTCGACGGCC
>NZ_JBSFJC010000310.1:0-3306 GCF_053597855.1 Kitasatospora sp. NPDC001225 | reverse complement strand
GCGTCGGTCACCGACCGGGACGGTGGCCGACGCCCCGACCTGGACACCGAGGACCTGCTGAAGATCGCCCGGCAGGCGGTCAGGGAGGAGGACAAGCTGACCCGCCGGGTGGTCGCCGAGGCGATCCGAGGTCAGCAGATACCGCTGTCCAGCGCGACCCTGACGCACCTGATGGCCCAGCTGCGCGAACAGCACGGTCAGCCAGTCACCGCCGGCCGGAACTGACCGACACCCGACTGCCGGGGTGACCGACGAGGTCACCCCGGCGGTCACCACCCGCGCCACCGCCGAACGGGAGCACCCCATCATGCGCACCACCCCCGCCACCTGGGCCGAGGCGGACTCCTGGCTCGCCGTCCTGCACCAGCGAGGCCACCTCCACCGCGTCGAAACCGGCCCCGACGACACTCGCAGCGTCCAGCAAGGTCGGCACCCTGTCCCCTGGACCCTCCACCACCCCGTCCTCGCCCTCGACTTCATCGAGGACCTCCTCCTCGACATCCGCCAGCGCGAAACCGAGGCCGGCCGATGACCGAGCGAGGCCAGGACAGCACCACGCAGGGACTGGAGCATGACCCCAACACGGCTCCTGGCGGAGCAAGTTGTGGGGTAAGGAGTCCTTACCCCGCCTGCGCCCCGAACGGAGCGCAGGCACCCCGGTCGGCGACAGACCCAGGGGGGCCTGCCGCTGACCGGGAAGTCGGCCCAGGGGTGCCGACCAAGGGGGAGGACGAGCAGCAGCCGACCGCCGCACGCGCCACGCCGCGCCGACGCCTTCGCCAGGGTGTGCCGCGCACCAACCGCATCTGCCCCCGCTTCAGCGACCCCGAGTGGTCCCTCCTCCAGCACGCCGCCGCCCGAGCCGACCTCGCCCCCGGCGGCTACACCGCTGCCGCCGCCGTGGCCGCCGCCGCCAGCACCGACCCCAGCGCCGCCGTCGCCGACTACCGACGCGGCATCCAGGAACTCATGGAGTCCAACCGCCAGCTCGGCGCCGTCGGCAACAACCTCAACCAGCTGGCCCACTACGTGAACGCCGGCGGCCAGCCGGGCGCCGAGCTTCGGCATCTCCTGGCCCGCGTCGAAGCGTCCATCGACGCTCTCGACGACGCCGTCGACTGGCTCATCCGCCGGTGATCCCCAAGATCCGTACTGGAACCGACCGAGCCTTCCCCCTCATCGACTACCTCTTCGGCCCCGGCAAGCATGAAGAACACACCGACCAACATCTCGTAGCGAGTTGGAACAACTTCGCCCCCGACCCCGGCCCCAACCCGGAGCGCCACCAGGTCGCCAAGCTCGCCAACCAGCTCGACCACCCGGTCAAAGCCCTCGGCAAGCAGGCACCGGCCACCAGGATCTGGCACTGCTCACTGCGTACCGCCCCCGGTGACCGGCACCTCGACGACGCCGAGTGGGCCACCATCGCCCGGCGCATCGTCCACGCCACCGGCATCGCCCCCGAAGGCGACACCACCGCCTGCCGCTGGGTCGCCGTCCGCCACGCACCCGACCACATCCACATCGCCGCCACCCTCGTCCGCCAGGACGGCCGCCTGGCCGCCCTCAGCTACGACAAGCGCAAAGCCCAGGCCGAAGCCCGCCTCATCGAGAAGGAGTACGGCCTGCGCCGGCTCAACCTAGGCGACGGTACCGCCGCCAAGAACCCCACCAGCCAGGAGCACTTCAAGGCCGAACGCACCGGCCGCACCGAGCCCCCACGCGAAACCCTGCGCGAAGCCGTCCGCCAAGCCCTCGCCGGAGCCGACAACGAGCAGGAGTTCTTCACCCGCCTGCGCGAAGCCGGCCTGCGAGTGAAGCTGCGCCACGCCCCCTCCGGCGACGTCCTCGGCTACAGCGTCGCCCTGCCCGGCGACCGCAACCGCACCGGCGAGCCCATCTGGTTCCCCGGGTCCAAGCTCGCCCCTGACCTCTCCCTGCCCCGAATCCGCCGCCGCCTCGACGCCGCGCCCGCCACCGGAACCCCGCAGTCGGACGACCGCCCGGCCCGCGCTGACCGCTCCGCTCCCGCCCGCCGCCGCCGGAGTGCCGCCGGCATCGCCGAGCGCACCGTCGCCGTCCTCGACCAGGACGACGACGAAGCCGCCGCCCACCTCACCGGTGTCGGCGAACTCCTCGACGCCCTCGCCCAGACCTCCCCGGCCGCCACTCGCGCCGAACTCCGAGAAGCCGCCCGCGCCTTCGAGCGCGCCACCCGAAGCCATGTCCGCGCCGAGACCGCTGACATCCGGGCCCTGCGCTCCGCCGCCCGCGGCATCGTCCAGGCCGGCAGCGCGCTCGGCCGGGGAGAGGACGGCGGCGCCACCGCCATGGTCCTGTCCACCCTCGTCCTGGTCACCCTGGCCGCCGCCCGCTGGCACTCCGCCCGCGGCCACGCCCAGCAGGCTGCCTCCTCACGCCAGGCCGCCGATCACCTGCGCATCGCGTACCAGCAGGCCGCCGCCAGCCCGATACGCACGATGCGCGAGGCCGGCCGCATACTTCCCGCAGCCGAACGCCGACGCCACGACACCACCATCCGCACCGTCCTCGGCGACGACCGGCGGCCGTCGGCACCGGGCCGCGACGCCCTGGCCGCGGTCCTGGCGGAAGCCGAGAGGGCTGGCCACGACCCGAAGGCCCTGCTGGAGGAAGCCGCCTCCTGGCGCGAACTCGACACCGCCCACAGCCGTGACGGCGTCCTGGTCTGGCGCATCCGCCGCATCGCTGACCTTCCCGCGAGCCCCGAGCCCCCGCACCAGGCCCCGGCAACCACCAGGAACGGCGCGAAGCCGGGCCGCCCTGCCCTGCCGGCACCGGCTCGACCTGCGACCGACCCGCACCGTCCGACCCCGCGCCGCTGACCCCACCGGCCCGGCGAACAACCGGCCCAGCCCGCCGGGCACAAACCCCCTCGACACCCGGTCCCACCAGGTGTTACGCAAGACCCGAACACCGAACGGAGAGCCCGTGACCAGAACCGACGGCCGCGCAACCAGCACCCCGATCCCGACCACCACCCCCGCCGTCTCCGACTCCCTTCTGCAGTTGGAGTACGACAGCCGACCGCCGAGCGGCCCGGATGCGGTGCGCCTCGTGAAGTGCCCCACCGAACTGGCGCTCCGCGGAATGCCCGTCATCTGCCCCACCTGCCGAGCGCGGCGGGACTGGCTGCTGATCAACCACCGCCGCCACGTCTGGATCGGCTGCCGCTGCGGCACGGAGTGGCTGGAACCGGAGATCACCCGCCGGGACTTCGACGCGATGACCGCCGACCCGTCCTGGACGCACTACCGCACCCTCGAC
>NZ_JBSFJC010000309.1:0-3319 GCF_053597855.1 Kitasatospora sp. NPDC001225 | reverse complement strand
GGGATCGAATGCCCATTCACACGTCACCAGGATCTCACCCTTCTGGGCGTCCTCAAGGCTGGCCTCCGCCTTCACATGGATCCTTCCGATGTTCAGGTTCGGATCATCGGTGTAGTGCCCGGAGTAGCCGGACACGAAGGCGACCGCCCTGTTGACGCACTGCTCGAACGAGAACTGCTGCGTCAGGGTCCTGACGGATGCGTCGCTGGACCGCGGAAAGTCGAAATGGCACTGCTCGACCTGGATGATCGGCGCCACACTCACTCCGGTCACTGTCTTCCCTTCCCGTTTCCCGCTACATCCCACCCGTCTCGGCGATGACCAGGATCCGCGCCGAGGCCTGGAAGTTGTAGTCGGGGCCGGCGTCCCGCGGGCGCAGCAGGAACGTCACCTGGACCGCGGCGGTATTACCGGCCAGTTTCCCCACGGAGCAATCGACGTGCTCCTTGCCGTAGGGGGCTTCACCGGGATTGTAGGGCCCCCTCAGGAATTCAAGGGAGAACGCCTGGATAGCGGCTTCGGCATTCTTCACGGGGTGACTGAAGGTGGCAGTACCATGCCATATCAATGGCTCCGTGCTGCGGCCGTGCTCATATGGGACGGCATCGACGACCGTGAATTCTATTCCCATGATCTGATCTCCGGACTCGCCCTGCGGATCCTGACCGCCGGCCGGTCAGTCCGTCACGGCCGGCTTGCCCCCGTTCGAGGTGTCCGTCGCCTCCTTCGCCCTCGTCCCGCTTTCGGCGCTGTCGGGGTCCGGAGCGAGGGGTCCGGCCCGGCCGGCCGACGGTTCGCACACTTCCCAGCGCACACCATCCCGTCCACGATCGCAACCCGGTGCGGTACGACTACCCGGAGCGACCGGCCCGCGGGCTCACGCCCCGAGGAACTCCGGACCGAAGTGCCGCGTCTGGTCCGATCGTGGGCCGACAGGTGACCGCCCACCACCCCGGGCGGGCTGCCCGGGTCAAGGCACCGGGCCTTTGCGGTGGGGTTCGGCGGCCGGGGTTACCCGCACGGCGGAGTGCGGGCATGCGTGCGGAGCGGCCGTGACCGAGTCGGCCGTGAAGCCCCCGGGTGAGAGCGCCCCCGGCGCCGTCACCCGGACGACGGAAGGAAGAGTCCTCCGATGACCACGGACACCACGACGGCCGACGCGCCCGCCGACGACGTCGCCACCCGACGGGAGGAGGCCCGCGCCCGGCTCCTCGACCAACTCCTGGGCCACGACGGACAAGCAGCGCTGAATCCGGACGGCCTCCGGGTCGCCGACCCCACCTTCACCGGCCACGGCTGTCCGCTGCGCCTGGACCTGGGCGACGGCACCCGCCCCGCGGAGCCGCACACCCCGGTCGCGTTCCGGGACACGGTGGTGGAGACCGGCACCTACACGTGGCTGTTCCCCGCGCTGCACGGGTACGTGCCGGGCGACGATCTGATCGAGGAACTCGGCGCGCCCGGCGGTCAGATGGACCTCAACCCCCCGCTCCCGTTCGACAAGAGGCAGTGCGCCGAGCTCGGCGAGAAGATCGACGACAAGTACCTGGCGAAGCCGTCGAAGCCGTCGACGGCCCCGGCCGAGGCCGGCATCCCGGCGGGCTACACCTACCTCGGCCAGTTCCTCGACCACAACATCACCTTCCAGGCCGACGTGACCTTCGACAGCAACACCATCGGGGACACGACGAACTTCCGCAGCGCCAGGGTCGACCTCTCCCACGTCTACGGACTCGGTCCCAAGACCCAGTCGTTCGCGTTCTACGACAACCTCGACGTCGGAAAGTTCTGGATCGACCCGAACCGCGACTACGACGTGCCCCGCAACCCCCAGGGCGTCCCGGTCATCGCCGACCCGCGCAACGACAACACCATCATCTCGATCCAGATCCACCACGCCTTCATGCTGTTCCACAACGCCGTGGTCGACATGCTGAAGGGCTCGGTCCCGGACGTCGCCCTCTTCGACACGGCCAAGCAACAGGTCGTCTGGCACTACCAGTGGATGATCCTCAACGACTGGCTTCCCAGGATCGTGAAGGACTCGGTGTACGCGAAGGTCAAGGCGGCGGCCGAGAACAAGGAAGCCCCCTTCCTCCTCTTCAACCCCCCGCAGGACAAGCCGGTCGCGCTGCCCCTCGAATTCACCGCCGCCGCCTACCGGCTGCATTCGCTGCCGGTCGAGGAGTACCGCCTCAACAACACCACGACCGGCCACCTCTTCAACTTCCGCAGACCGTTCTCGCCGCTGCGCACCGAACAGGTCATCGACTGGCACCAGTTCTTCGTGATCCCGGGGGCCACGCAGCAACCCCAGTACGCGAAGAGGTTCGACAGGAAGATCATCCACGCCTTCCTCCAGATGCCGCCGCCCATCGACAGCCCCCTGACGTGGCTGGAGGACTCCACGGAGAAGGAAGGGCTCCCGGACGGAAACCCCTACCAGGGCCAGCTCTACTCGCCGCTGCTCTCCATCGCCATCCGGAACCTGCGCCGCGCGAACTCCTTCGTCCGCAAGGACGGCACCAAGGGGCTGCCCTCCGGGGAGGACCTCGCCAAGGAGGTGTACGCGAAGTACAGCTCGGGCCACGATCCTTACACGCCGAAGGACTTCGGGCTGCAGGACTTCGACCACGTACCGCCCTGGTACTACGTCCTGGGCGAGGGCGCGCTCGAAGAGAAGTCGGACGTGGGCAGCCTCAAACTCGGCACCCTGGGCAGCGCCGTCGTCGGCGAGGTGATCGCCGCACTGATCAAGGCCGACCCGGGTTCGTACCTCAGCCACAACAGCAGGAACTCGGCGAACCCGTGGAAGCCGACGTTCGGCAAGGACCCCGGCACGTTCTACATGGCGGACCTCGTGCGCATCGCCGGACTCGTGTGACGACAGGCCCCCGGGCCCGGCCGCCGAAAAGGTCCTCACGTCGACGGTGCTCGTGGTCGGCTGCGGGGAACGGGGGCGGAGCTCTTGATGAAGATCAGGTCCACCGTCCCGGCCGGTGAGGCGTCAGCCCGTGGACGGGGGGTTCCCACCCGCGGTGACCACGCCCGTCTCATAGGCGATGACGACCAGCTGGGCCCGGTCGTGGGCGTCGAGCTTGGCCAGCAGCCGCCGGACGTGGGTCTTGACGGTCGCGATGCTCAGCCCCAGATGGTCGGCGATCCCGCGGTTGGGCAGTCCCCGGGCCACCAGTCGGAGGACTTCCCGTTCCCGTGGGGTCAGGCCCGCCAGCTCCCGGGCGAGCCGCGGGCGCGGCTCGTGGCGTCCGGCGAACTCGTGGATCAGACGGCGGGTGA
Source organism: Kitasatospora sp. NPDC001225 (assembly GCF_053597855.1). NCBI lineage: Bacteria > Bacillati > Actinomycetota > Actinomycetes > Kitasatosporales > Streptomycetaceae > Kitasatospora > Kitasatospora sp. NPDC001225. The sequence goes on along the minus strand of NZ_JBSFJC010000309.1, from coordinate 22 downwards.
CGGCGGGCGCGAGCAGGGCGTC
>NZ_JBSFJC010000308.1:0-3347 GCF_053597855.1 Kitasatospora sp. NPDC001225 | reverse complement strand
GGCTCCCCGCCCCGGCGCACGGCGCCTGGGGCTCCCCGCCCCGGGGCACGGCGCCGGCGACCGGTCAGGCCGTCGGCCTCGGCGCGACCTCCGGGAGGATCGACCCGTGGTCGGCGGACGCGTAGGCCTGGCCCGCCAGGTCCAGCCGGGCCAGGTAGACGCCGTAGATCTCGACGGCGTCGGCCACCTGGCGCAGCGCCGTCTGCAGCTCGGGGTTGATGATCGGCGCGAACTTCTGGGCGGCCTTCTGGACGCCCTTGTCCGGGATGGGCCCCGTCCGCGCGATCGGGCCCATCCCGCCGGCCATCCCCGAGTTGTCGTACCAGGTCCCGACGGGGGCGAACTCCTGGCCCCAGAAGGTGCCGCTGGCGACCACGGCGTCCACCTTGGCCTTCAGAGCGTTGTAGGCGTCCACCACCCCGGAGGTGGTGGACGCCCCGCTGACGATGACGGAGTAGACCGTCGACAGGTCCACCGAGAAGGACGCGTGGCTGGGCGGCGCGGGGGCGGTCCCGGACGGGCCGGTCCCGGACGGGGCGTTGGCGGGGTTCGTGAAGCCCTCGTTGAAGCCCGGGACGTAGCCGTTCTCCCACAGCATCTTCAGGGTCGGGTCGGCCGCGCCCCCGCCCGGCTTGGGGTCTCCGCCGCCGCCGTCCTCGGGCGACGGGACGTAGATCGGGGAGTTGATCGGGGCGACCACGCGGACCTCCGGAGCAGGGAGCGGGCAGTGAACAGGGCCATCCTCGCCCACCGGCCGCCCGGGGCGGGAGGTCCCCGTTCGGGGACGCCGGGGGGACAGAAAGCGGGTCTGTCCCGCGCGTCCGGCCGCTGCCTAGACTCCGCAGGGCCGACGTGCGTACGTGGACCAGCCGTACGCGGATCGGGCCGGGCCGGACCGGTGCGGACCGGCCGAACGACGAGCCCCCGGGGAGCGCCTGCCGTGGCCTACACCTTGCAGGAATTCAAGGTCGACCTGCAGCAACTGCTCGAAGCGTCCGGCACGCTGGGCGCCGAGAGCGAGAACATCAAGGGGGAGATCGACGCGATCGCGACGGCCCTGGCGCCCCTGGAGACCGGCTGGATCGGCCCGGCCGGAACCTCCTTCGCCGCCATCACCAAGGTCTACAAGGACGACATGGTCGACCTGCAGAACCTGCTCGACGAGATGACCAGGCGGATGCGGTCGGCCTACCGGATGTACCACGACATGGAACTGGCCAACTACAACAACGTGCGCGCCTGATGAGCGTCGAACCCAACCCCGGCACCCCCGCTCCGGTCACGCCCGACTACGACACGGTCAAGCTCACCATCCCGCTGCACGAGATGGCGGCCGCCAAGGCCACCGTCGAGGCCTCCCTGAACAGCATCCTGGACAGCCTGGTCACGATCGAGCAGACCCTCGCCGACCTCAAGCTGGGCTGGGCGGGACAGACCGCGGACCAGGCCAAAGCGATCTTCGACCAGTGGAACGCCTGCATGGCGGAACTGGTCGGGACCAAGACCAAGGCCAAGCCCGACGGCGCGGACGGGGTCTTCCAGCGGCTGATGATCGCCGTGGGCAGCGCGGCCGCCAACTACGACCACGCCGAGGACTTCATCGTCACCAAGCTCTTCGCGCCGCTCACCGCCGCCATCGGCGCCCCCTCGACGGGCACCGGCGACCCGAACGCCTACAACCCGGCGCCGTCGAACCTCGTCAACGACAAGAGCAACACCGTGGTCGCCGAGATCTTCTGACCCCGCCCGACCCCCGCCCCGGCCCCGGCGCGCCCCCGCGCCAGGGCCCGCCGCACCACCGCCGCAGTCGAGCACCGAGAGGCACAACCAGGTGAGCAGGATCCCCTTCCACCGGCCCACCCGCGCCCTGCCGCCGGCCCTGCCCGACCAGCGCGTGGTGCTGCCCGCCCCGCCGCAGACCTCGCAGGGCGCCAACTCCTCGGCCAGCACCTGGCTCTCCCTGCTGCTGCCGCTGATGAGCAGCATCAGCATGGCCGCCTACATGGTGATGTACCGCAACCCGCTGCTGATCGCGCTGGGCGTCGGCTTCGTGCTGATCTCGATCGCCGCCACCCTCGCCGTCCGCCACCAGATGCGCAGCGCGACCCGGCAGACCAAGGACCGCCAGCGCGAGCGCTACCTGCGCTACCTGACCGACGTCAAGAAGACGGCCCGCCAGGTCGCCGACAGCCAGCGGCTGGCGGCCGGCTGGCTGCACCCCTCGCCGGAGCGGCTCTGGGCGCTCGCCGAGCGCCGCCGCCGGGTCTGGGAACGGCGCGCCACCGACAAGGACTTCCTGCAGCTGCGCCTGGGCCAGGGGCAGGGCCCGCTGGCCACCCCGATCCAGCTCGGCACCCGCAACGACCCGCTCGCGGAGTACGACGAGCAGACCCACGCCGCCGCGCAGCGGGTGGTCGACCAGGCCGGTACGGTCGGCCGCCAGCCCGCCCTGGTCGACCTGGTCAGGACCGGCGTGCTCAGCCTGCTCGGCCCCGCCGACCGGACCAGGGCGCTGGCCCGCTCGCTGCTCTGCCAGCTCGCGGTGCTGCACGCCCCCGACGACGTCACCGTCGTGGTCTGCACCGGCGGCGACCCCGACTGGGAGTGGGCCAAGTGGCTCCCGCACACCCACGAGACCGGCGCCCCGAGCCCGGCCGGTGTGGTCCCGCTGGTCGCCGCCGAGTTCGAGGCGCTCGCCGACGCCCTGGAGGGCGCGATCACCCGCGCCCAGGCCGAGCGGACCACCCGCCGGCCCGTCCTGGCGGGAGCCCCCGCCCCGGTGATGCGACGGCTCGTCGTCCTGCTCGACCCGTACGACCCGGCCGCCGCCTGGGCCCGCGGCCCGGTGGCCACCTCCCTGCTCGAATCGGCCGGGCCCGACCTGGGCATCACCGTGATCTGCCTGGTCGGCGCCGAGCGCGACGAGCCCACCCGCACCGAGGTGCGCGCCCGGGTGGGCGAGGACGGCTCGCTGGTCCTGGAGGGCCGCAACACCGAGCTGTACAGCCGGGTCGAGGGGGCCGTCGCGGACGCCCCCGCCCCGGAGCTCTGCGAGCTCACCGCGCGGGCGCTGGCCCCGCTGAGCCTGTCCGAGGAGCCCGAGCAGCTGCTGGCCCGCACCATCACCCTGCCCGAGATGCTCGGCACCCCCGACGTGGCCGCCTTCGACCCGTCCGTCAGCTGGATCCCGGCCGGCGACGAGCGGCTGCTGCGCCTGCCGATCGGCCTGTCCGGCGAGGGCGACCCGGTGCTGCTCGACCTCAAGGAGTCCGCCCAGGGCGGCATGGGCCCGCACGGCCTGATCGTCGGGGCCACCGGCTCCGGCAAGAGCGAACTGCTGCGCACCA
>NZ_JBSFJC010000307.1:0-3348 GCF_053597855.1 Kitasatospora sp. NPDC001225 | reverse complement strand
GGCAAGGGCGGTGGCGCGGGTCATGGTGGTGCTTTCCGTTCTGTGCTGGGGAGTTGGAGGGGGTGGGGCCTGTTGTCAGGCGGCGCGGCCGTACAGTGTCGGGGGAGACCACCGGGGCCGACGGCGAGACCGGGCCCTCGACGCCGTCCGGGAACAGCGGGACCTCCGCGACCGGTTCGAGCGCCCCGGCCGCCGCGTCCCAGCGGCAGACCGTCACGACGGGGCGCAGCTCGCCGAGCACGTACGCGAGTCGGCCGGAGGGGTGGAAGGCGAGGTGCCGCGGCCCGGTGCCGGGCGGCAGCGCGGTCTCCGCGTGCACGGTGAGCGCCCCCGTCGCCGGGTCCAGGGCGAGGACCCGCACCGCGTCGGTGCCGAGGTCGACGCCGAGCACCCAGCGCCCCGACGGGTCGGGGAGCACCTGGTGGGCGTGCGGGGCCCGTTGGCGGTCCGGGTGCGGCCCGCTGCCCCGGTGGCGCAGCACGGTGGCCGGGGGCCGCGGGGTGCCGTCGTCGGCGAGCGGCAGCACGCTGACGCTGCCGGAGCCGTAGTTGGCCGTCAGCAGGTGGCCCCGGCTGAGGCTCAGGTGGGTGGGGTGGTCCCCGTCCACCGGGACGGGGGCGCCGAGCGGGCGGGGCGCCGGAGCGGCGAGGTCGTGGGCGGTGACGGCGCCCGGCTCCGTCTCGGAGACGGCGTAGAGCACCGGGCCGCCGGCGGCGAGCCCGAGGGCGAGGTAGGACGGGTCGACGGCCTCGACGACACCGGTGGCGGTCAGCGCCCCCGAGTCCGGATCCAGCGATGCCAGGACGATCCCGCGCCCGCCCTCCGAGGTGAACGACCCGATGAAGGCCCGCTCCGCGCCGCTGTCCGCCACCGCAAACCTCCGTCGTCCACCGTCCGCCGTCCGGGCTCGAACGCTAGCAGGTGCGGGGTCCGGGCTCTTTCGCCGGAGAGCGCTTTTTCACTGGAAAGCACCGCTGCCGGAGCGGCCGGATCGCGGACCGGCCCGATCCCCGGGAACGTGGGAGCCGTTGGCCGCGCGGCCGGGTCGCCGTCGGCCCGGCGGTCCGCACCGGGACGACGCCCCTTCGACCACCCCCCCTTGGCGCTGCGGAAGCGAGGCGGCATGTACGACCCCGACCCACCGTTCCGGCCGGCCCGCCGCCGGAACGGGTACCCGCCGCTGGAGGACCTCGGCCTGATCGGCAACGGCGCGACGGCCGCGCTGGTCGGCCTGGACGGCGCCATCCCGTGGCTGTGCCTGCCCCGGTTCGACTCCGAGCCGCTGTTCTGCGGCCTGCTGGACCACGCCCGGGGCGGGCACTTCACCCTCGCCCCGGAGGGCCTGGTGGAGGCCAGGCAGCGCTACGAACCGGACACCGGCGTGCTGGTCACCGAACTGCGCGGCCCCACCGGCCTGGTGCGCGTCACCGACGCGCTGACCCTGCGCTCCGGCGCCGACCTCACCGACGACGCGCCGGCCGACCGGGGCGAACTCGTGCGCTCGGCCGTGGTGCTGGACGGGACGGTCCGGCTGCGGGCGGAGCTGGAGCCGCGCGGCGGCGCGCAGGCCCGCGCCCTGTTCAGCGGACTGGAGGTGCGCCCGCACCGGCGCCCGGACCTGCGGCTGCACCTGCGCTCCAACCGCCCGCTGACCGGCCTGCGCGATACCCACGAACTGCGGCAGGGCGAACGCCTGGACCTGGTGCTGTCCTGGGGCCGCTTCCACCGCCACCACCGCTTCGACACCGACGCGACGCTGAAGGCCACCGCCGAGGCCTGGCGCCGCTGGATGGGGCACTTCGCGTACGACGGCCCCCAGGAGCCCCTGGTCCGGCGGGCCGCGATCACGCTGAAGCTCTGCGACGACTGGGCCAACGGCTCGCTGGTCGCCGCCCCCACCTCCTCGCTGCCCGCGCCGATCGGCGGGATCCGCAACTGGGACTACCGCTACAGCTGGATCCGCGACGCGGCGTTCGCCGTGTTCGCCCTGCGCCGGATCGGCTTCGGCGGCGAGGCCGACGCCTTCCTCGGCTGGGTCCTGGACGCCTTCGAGACCAGCCGGCGGCCCCGGATCATGTACGACCTGCGCGGCGGCCCGGTGCCGGACGAGGTCGTGGACGGCGAACTGGAGGGCTACCAGGGCTCGGCCCCGGTGCGCTGGGGCAACGGCGCGACCGACCAGCGCCAGCACGACGTCTACGGCGAGATCCTGGACTGCGCCCACCAGTGGCTGCGCTCCGGCGGCGAGATCCAGCCCGCGCTCTGGGCCGGCCTGGCCGAGCTGGCCGACGCCGCCCGGCAGGCCTGGCGGGAGCCGGACCAGGGCATCTGGGAAGTGCGCAGCGAGGGCCGGGTGTTCACGTACTCGGCGGGCCTGTGCCAGGTGGCCCTGGACCGGGCCGCCCGGATCGGCGAGCGGCTCGGCCGGTCCGACGGGCCGGACCGCTGGCGCGCCTCGGCCGAGGAACTGCGCCGGCTCGTCCTGGAGCAGTCCTGGGACGAGGACGCCAAGACCCTCAGCGCCCACCTGGACGGCGGCGGCACGCTGGACGCGAGCCTGCTCGCGCTCCCGCTGCGCCGGGTGGTGCCGGCCGGCCACCCGCGGATGGTGGCGACCGCGGCGGCCGTCGCCGAGCGCCTGTCGGCGGGCGGCGGGCTGCTCTACCGCTACCTGCACGAGGAGTCCCCGGACGGGCTGCCGGGCGACGAGGGCGCCTTCGTGCTGTGCAGCTTCTGGCTGGTCGACAACCTGGTCGGCCAGGGCCGGACCGACGAGGCCGGGGAGCTGTACGCCTCGCTGTGCTCCCGGGCGAGCCCGCTGGGGCTGGTGTCCGAGCAGATCGACCCCTCCACAGGAGAGTTCATGGGCAACTTCCCCCAGGCGTTCAGCCACATCGGGATCATCTCCAGCGGCGTGAACCTGGCCCGGGCGAGGGCGGGGGGACGGGCATGATCGACCGGCTCGCGATCCTCGGCGCGACCGGGGACCTCAGCGCCCGCTTCCTGCTGCCGGCACTGGCCGCGCTGCGGGCGGCGGGGCACACCGGCGACGCGCTCCGGGTGACCGGGGCGAGCCGGGAGGACTGGGACACCGGGCGGTACCGAGCGTGGGCCGCGGAGCGGCTCGACCGGCACGGCGGCGCCCTCCCGGCCGGGGCCGGGGAGGCGGTCGTCTCCGCCCTCGACTACCGGCGGGCCGACGTCACCGACCCCGCCGACGTGGCCGCGGTCGTCGCCGGAGAGGGGCCGGTGGCCGTCTATCGGCCCCAGGCTCACCCGGCTGGTGCACTACCTGCGCGACTCCTCCGGGCCCGCCGAGCGGTGCCGCGCCGACGCCCTCTTCCACAT
>NZ_JBSFJC010000306.1:0-3353 GCF_053597855.1 Kitasatospora sp. NPDC001225 | reverse complement strand
GGGCGCCGCGCTGCCGACGCCGGACGCCACCGGCACGATCGCCATGTCCGCGACCTCCGGCAAGGTCGCCCTCGTCACCAACGGCACGGCGCTGACCTGCACTTCGGGCTGCGCGAGCCAGTCCGGGGTGAAGGACCTGGTCGGCTACGGCAGCGGCGCGAGCTCCGCCGAGGGGACGCCGACCGGCAACCTGTCGAACTCCACCGCCGCCCTGCGCACCGGCGGCGGCGCCACCGACACCGACAACAACGCGGCGGACTTCGCGATCACCGCGCCCGTGCCGCGCAACTCCTCCTCCACCGGCACCGGCGGCAACCCCGCCGGCACCCGCATCCACGACATCCAGGGCGCCGCCCGCACCTCCCCGCTGGCGGGCAGCGCGGTCAGCGCCGTGCCCGGTGTGGTGACGGCCGTCGGCCCCAACGGCTTCTGGTACCAGGACCCGCAGCCCGACAACGACCCCGGCACCAGCGAGGGCATCTACGTCTACACCGCCGGCGCGCCCTCGGTCGCGGTGGGCGACTCGGTGACGGTGAACGCCACCGTCACCCAGTACCGCCCCGGCGGCACCGGCGGTACCACCAACCTGTCGATCACCGAACTGACCGCGCCCACCGTCACGGTGGTCGCCCACAACGTCGCGCTGCCCGCCGCCACCGTGGTCGGCCAGGGCGGGCGGGTGCCCCCGTCCGCGGTCATCTCCAGCGTCACCTCCGGCGACGTCGAGGCCGCCGGGAACTTCCAGCCCGCCACCGACGGCCTGGACTTCTGGGAGTCCCTGGAGGGCATGCGGGTCGAGATCGACAACGCGGCCGTGGTCGGCCCGACCAACAAGTACGGCGAGCTCGCCGTCGTCCCGCCGGGCAGCACCACCCGCACCAACCGGGGCGGCATCCTGCTCCAGGCGAACGACGGCAACCCGGAGCGGGTCGTCCTCGGGAAGGCGCTCGCGCCCACCCCGACTGCCAACGTCGGCGACACCCTGACCGGAGCCACCGTCGGCGTGCTCGACTACGCCTTCGGCAACTTCACCCTCCAGGTCACCGCGACCCCGGCGGTCACCTCCGGCGGCATCGCGCCCGAGACCACCGCCGCACCGACGGCCGGGCAGCTCGCCGCGGCCACCTTCAACGTGGAGAACCTCGCCCCCTCCGACCCGCAGAGCAAGTTCGACGGCCTCGCGGCGGGCATCGTGACCAACCTGCGCTCGCCCGACCTGGTCGCCCTCGAGGAGATCCAGGACAACAGCGGCGCCACCGACGACGGCACGGTCAGCGCCACCCAGACCCTGGCCAAGCTCACCGCGGCCATCACCGCGGCCGGCGGCCCCTCCTACTCCTACCGCGAGATCGACCCGGTGGACGGCCAGGACGGCGGGCAGCCCGGCGGCAACATCCGCCAGGTGTTCCTGTTCCGCACCGACCGCGGCCTCTCCTTCACCGACCGCCCCGGCGCCGGATCCACCACCGCCGACTCCGTGGTGAACGCGGGCGGCACACCGCAGCTCGCCTACTCGCCCGGGCGGATCGACCCGACCAACTCGGCGTTCAACTCCAGCCGCAAGCCGCTGGCCGGCGAGTTCCGCTGGAACGGCAAGCCGGTCTTCGTGATCGCCAACCACTTCAACTCCAAGGGCGGCGACCAGCCCCTCTTCGGCCGCTACCAGCCGCCGGCCCACCCCTCGGAGACCCAGCGCCACGCCCAGGCGACCGCGGTGAAGGGCTTCACCGACCAGATCCTGGCCGTGGACCCGAACGCCTCGGTCATCGTGCTCGGCGACCTCAACGACTTCGAGTTCTCGCAGACCGCCGACATCCTCACCGCCGGCGGCTCGCTCACCGACCTGCCGCGCACCCTGCCGCTGCCCGAGCGCTACACCTACGTGTACGAGGGCAACTCGCAGGTGCTGGACCACATCCTGATCTCCGGCGCGCTCGCGGCCACGTCGTACAGCTACGACATCGTGCACATCAACAGCGAGTTCAGCACGCAGCTCAGCGACCACGACCCGCAGGTGGTGCGCATCCCGCTGCCGTAACGGCTGAGGCCGATGGTGCCGGTCTCCCTGTTTCTGGGGAGGCCGGCACCGGTGGTCCGGTGGTCCGTCGTCCGATCGTCCTGACCGTCACAGCCGTCCGGCGTAGTCCGGAAGCCGCAGGTCCGAGTGGACGGCCCGGGCCGTCCGGGCACTCGGCGTCGCCAGCTCGCTCGCGGCGGACTCCGGATCGCGCACCACGGCGTTGCGGGCCTCCAACTGCTCCCGTGTCCTCGGCGCCACCGACGTGCCGCCTCCGGTGGCCAGCGCCTGGTTGCGCTCGGCGAAGGGGCGCATCCGGCGCTCGTAGGCCGCGAAGGCGGCGGTGTGGTCGGAGCGCGCGGCCAGTTCGCCGGCCAGGACGTACGCGCCGACCAGGGCGAGGCTGGACCCCTGGCCGGACAGGAACGACGTGGCGTGCGCGGCGTCGCCCGCGAGGACCACCCGCCCGTGCGACCAGCTGGGCAGGTGGATCTGGCTGACGACGTCGAAGAAGAGGTCCTCGGCGTCCCGCATCGCCGCCACCAGGCGCGGCAGGTGCCAGACCCGCTCCGGGAACCGCGCGGCGACCAGCTCGCGCTGGGCCCGCGGATCGCGGAAGGCCTCGAAGGGCGGGTCGTCGCGGGTGAAGGTGAGGAAGCCGTGGAGCCGGTCGGCCGGTTCGTGCGCGTTGAGGACCGCGCCGCGGCCGACGTCGTTCCAGACGACGGCCTCGCGGACGAGGCCGAACTCGTTCGGGAGCGTGAAGCCGGCGAAGACGTGCCCGAGGTAGCGGTGGAAGGCCTCCTCGGGGCCGAGGACCAGCCGGCGGGTGTTCGAGTGCAGGCCGTCCGCGCCGACCACGAGGTCGAAGCTGCGGCGGGCGCCGCTGTCGAACCGCACGTGGACGGCCTCCCCGTCGTCCTCCAGTGCGGCGATCGAGTCCTCGAAGAGGAACTCGACCCGGCCGCGCAGCGGCTCCTGGAGGGCGTCGGCCAGGTCGCCGCGCCGGACCTCCAGGTCGTGGCCGGCCGCGCCGCCGGTCAGCTGTTCCGGGCGCAGCGAGCCGACGGTCCGCCCGACGGAATCGACGAAGGTGATTCGCTGGCTGTCGACGTGGGCGGCGCGCAGGCGCGGCAGCAGCCCCATGCGCTCCACGACCTCGCGGGCGGGCCCGCGGACGTCGATGGCGTAGCCGCCCCCGCGCACGGCGGCGGCCTTCTCGACGACGGTCACCTCGAATCCGTACCGGTCGAGCCAGTACGCGAGCGCGGGGCCCGCGATGCTGGCCCCGGAGACGAGGACGCGACGGGCGGGGCGTGACACGGTGTTCATGGCC
>NZ_JBSFJC010000305.1:0-3357 GCF_053597855.1 Kitasatospora sp. NPDC001225 | reverse complement strand
TGCTCTTCCACGGCGACGGACACGGCGCGGTCCCCTTTCGGGCGACGGAGATTTCGGGCAAGGGAAACGGGGGCCGGCGGGACCCGCCCGCCGACACCCCACAAGCTACGACCGGGCACTGACAATCGGCTCCGGTCACGGGCGGGACCCGTGAGGTCAGCCCGGGTCGGCCAGGAGGGCGCAGTCTCCAAGATCCCCGACCTCGTCGCCCGCGATCAGCTCTGCGTCTCCTCGCGGCGTCCGACAGCGGCCGCATCGGGTACGACGAGCAGCTTGCCGGTGGTACGCCGAGCCTCCAGATCGCTGTGGGCCTGGGCGGCCTCGGACAGTGCGTAGCGGCCCGTCACGGTGACCTCAAGCGCCTTGGAGCGCACCCACTCGAACACATCGGCGGCCCGTCGGAGCAGTTCGGACCGATCGGCGATGTAGTGCCCGAGGCTGGGCCGGATCAGGGTCAGCGAACCGCCGTGGGCGAGCCGAATCGGATCGAACGGCGGCACGGCACCACTTGCCGCGCCGAAGAGCACGAGATGGCCGCGGGTCCGCAGGCTGGCGAGGCTCGCATCGAAGGTGTCCGCGCCGACGCCGTCGAAGACAACCGGCAGTCCCTGACCGCCGTTGAGCCGCCTCACCTCGGCTGCGAGATCGTCGACCGCGGAGGAGAGGATCACCTCGGCGGCCCCGGCACGCTTCGCCAACTCGGCCTTCGCCGTGGTCGACGTCGTGCCGATCACCCTGCCGCCGAGATGGGTGATGAGCTGGGTCAGAAGCAGCCCCATGCCACCGGCAGCCGCGTGCACGAGCACCGTGTCGCCCCCCTGAACCGGGTAGGCGTCCTTGACGAGATAGTGCGCGGTCATGCCTTGGAGGAGCACGGCGGCGGCCGTCTCGAAGCCGATGTCGTCGGGCAGCGGCACCAGCCGGGAGGAGTCCACGACGGCCCGCTCGGCGTACGCGCCGGGAATCTCCACCCAACCGACCCGGTCCCCGACTGCGACGTCAGCGACGCCGGGTCCGACTTCGACGACCGTTCCGGCGCCCTCGGCGCCCGGGGTGAAGGGCAGCGGGACGCTGTACCGGCCTTCGCGGTGGTAGACGTCGAGGAAGTTGACCCCGGATGCGGCGACCTCCACGACCGCTTGGCCCGGGCCCGGCGTCGGTTGATCGATATCGACCAGTCGCAGCACCTCGGGACCGCCCACTTCGGACATCTGAATCGCTCGCATGACCCCTCCTGAAACGGCAGACTTCCCTCACCGAACTCCACTCGTGGCGATCTTATTTCCGCTCGCGGTGAGGTGCCGTAGCCGTCACGTCCAGGTCAGCGGCATGAAGCCGGCCGTGCCGCGGGAACTGCCCTGGAGCCCGCGGCTGCGGCCGAGCATCGTTCAGCGTGCCGGCTCAGGAGGTTCGGTGGGCCTGTCGAAGGAGGTGTTCCCGCTCGGAGCGGCTGGTGGTCTGCTCCGCGGCCGCGCGACAGTGCGTGACTGCGGCCTCGTGGTCACCGGCCAGGTCGAGCAGTTGGGCCCGCACCGCCCCGCCCTCCCGCGTCCGGCCGACCGCCCAGGCGGCGGCGTCGCGGGCCACCGCCATGCCGTAGAGGGTGGCCTTGTGCCGCTCCTGACTGCGGCCGGGCACCTTCAGGCCGGCGGTGCCGACCAACGCGCCTCTGCCGCTTGCGGCAGCGGTGTTGTCGAAGGCGCCGATCAGGGCGCCCGGCCCGTCCTGGGCCTCGGCGAGGCGGCGCAGCGTCGCGGCCAGGGGCTTGCCGGCCTCCTCGGCGTGGCTGGAGGTGAAGGCGCTCGGTGTCTCGCGCAGCGCGGCCAGCCGGAAGCGCCGGTACGGTTCGGCGTCGGCGACGCCCAGCGGGCGGAGGGTGATCAGGTCAGCCGAGGCGGACACGGGTGCACCTCGTCACGTACGGGAGGGCGATCTCCTCGCGGCCGGCCAGGTCCGGGTGGGTGGCGAGCAGCTGCTCGACGTCGGCCAGCAGGCGGACCCGCTCGTCCTCGGGCAGCGCGATCACGTAGCTGCGCGAGGCGACCATGTCGACGATCCCGGCCCGGGTGGTGACGTGCTCCCAGCGGATCTCCAACCGCTCGGGCGCTCCGAACGGCGCCGGGAGGGCCGGCCGGGTGTCGATCCGCTGCGGCGCCGAACGGTGCATCAGCACGCCCAGGGCGGCCGCCCACGGCTCGGACTCGTCCCGGACGTTCCACACCAGCGCGAGCGTCCCGCCGGGGGCGAGCACCCGGGCGATCTCCGGCACGGCGGCCGCCTGGTCGAACCAGTGCCAGGCCTGCGCCACCACCACGGCGTCCACGCTGCCGTCCGGCAGCGGGATGCGCTCGGCCGATCCCGCTCGGACGGCCGCCTTGGGCACGGCCGCCGCCAACCGGGCCCGCATCCCCTCGTCGGGCTCGACCGCCACCACGTCCAGGCCCGCCTCGACCAGCAGCCCGGTCAACTTGCCCGTCCCGGCGCCCAGGTCGAGCACCCGGCGGGCCTCCCGGGGCACCGCCGAGCCGACCAGAGCCCGGGGGTAGCCCGGTCGACCGTGCTGGTACGCGTCCGCCGCCACGCCGAACGACCGCGCCCGCAGCCTGCCGGCCCACCGCCTGGTCGCCCCCTGCCGCGTCATCCCGCAGGCCCGCCCGATCTCCTCCCAGGTCGCCTCCCGCCCGCGCCGCAGCTCCTCCACCAGCTCCGTCCGCCGCTCCTCCAGCGCCTCGATCACCCCCGACAACCGCCGCAGCCCCTCCACGCCGCCGCCACCGGCCACGTCCTCCGCCACCCGCCGACCAAGATCACCTGTCTCCATGGCCCGGCACTGTACGGAGCTTCGGCGGAGGTCGTCAACAGCTATTGCCTGGTTGCGCAACATCTGTTGCCTCTGGTTGCGCCACCGGCCCCGGCCGTTGTGCGGCCGGGGCCCGTCAGCCGCCCGCCGTCACAGCGGCCGGAGGGTGAGCGCGAACTGCGGAAGCGTCAGCAGGAGCAGGGCGGTGCCGGCCTCGATCCAGCGGTACTTCGCGCGGATGATCGCACTGGTACCGGCCAGCGCCGACAGCAGCGGACCCGCCGGGTCGTGCCCGGCCCGCTCGAAGGCGCGACGCAGCCGCTCGGGGCCCGCCCCCGGCGCGATGTGCTCGAAGTACCCCGGACCGTCCGCACCACCCCGCCGCCCCTTGCGGTGGCGCGGCACCAGCGCGGAGGCGAAGCAGCCGACGGCCAGCAGGGCGCTGGCCGTGGCGCTCCACCGCAGGAACGGAACCAGCCAGGCCAGACCCTCGGCGAAGCGCACGTCGTCGTCGTTCACGTCGACGTTTACGAAGCGGCGCAGCTTGCCGGTGTCGT
>NZ_JBSFJC010000304.1:0-3357 GCF_053597855.1 Kitasatospora sp. NPDC001225 | reverse complement strand
GCCCGCAGCGTCTCGGGGTGCAGGGCGCCGCGCTCCAGGGCCACGTACCGGTGGAGCTCCTCGGCCAGGCGGGTCGCGAGGGCCGTGTTCCCGGCCTCCATCGCGCCCCGGATCAGGGCCACCCGGGGCGCGTAGGCGGCCGGCAGCCTCTCGGCGGCCGTCCTTGACGACGTGTCGGCCGTATCGGTCATGGGCCCCTCGCAGGTGGTTCTCCGAACGATGGATGACGTCACGTATACCGGTCGGAGCCACCCCGGGCCGGTGCCCTGTCAGCCCATCGGGTGAATCGTCACCGACCGGTCCACGGAACTCCTCCGGCGTTCGGGCCGCTCCGGTAAGGCGCCGCCCGGCTCGACCGCCGGTCCGCGCCCCCATGGCGTCACCGCGCCGAAATCGCCTCTTCGAGTGATCCGGGTGACGGGCCGAGTGACCGGCTGACGGGCCGACCGATCCGGGTGACGGGCCGACGACGGGGCTACCCGGCGCCGGTCCCGCCGTCAGGCCTGCTCCCCCGCCCGCAGCTCGGTGGCGATCTGGCGCCGGCCGGCGACCAGCGTCTCCAGCACCACCCCGAGGCCGACCAGCAGGGCCAGGCCCGCGGTGGGCAGCAGCACCGGCAGCAGCACGGGCGTGATGACGTCCCCGACCTTGGCGCCGACCAGCGTCGAGATGTCGAAGGCGCCGCCCAGCAGGGCGACCGCCGCCAGCGCGACCAGGCCGCCGCCGACGGCCGCCGCCAGGGTCTGCGGCAGCGCCTCGGTCATGATCAGCGCCAGCCCGTCCCGGGGCCGCAGGCCCATGGTGCGCAGCCGGGCGAGCACCGCCGTGCGGTCGGGGGCGGCCCGGAAGAGCGTCAGCAGGACGGCGAGCAGGGCGAATCCGGCTCCGGCGGCGGCCGCGTACCAGAACAGCCGCTCGGCGGCGTGCTGCAGCGGGTCGGCGCCGAGCGCGGCGGCGGTCTCCCGGCTGCTGTGCACCGTGTACCCGGCGGGCAGGCCGTGGGTGTCCTTGCCGGTGGCCGTGGAGCCGTCCGCGATGAGCTTGGCCAGACCGACGGGCCTGGCTCCGCCGTTGTCCCGCAGGGCCGTCCTGACCTGGTCGGGGTCGATGTCGCCGACGGCGAACCACTGGTTCACCCGCTTGGCGTCCGGCAGTCGTTCCCAGGTGGGGCCGGCGGGGACGACGACGAACGGCTTGCCCGGGTCCGGCAGCGCGGGGGTGGCGCCGACGGTGTCGGCGACGGTGAGGCGCAGGTCGTTGCCGTTGAGGGTGCGCACCCGGGACGGCCCTGCGGCCAGGTGCTGGGCCAGGTCGCGGCTGACCAGGGCGGGCACCGGGGTGTCCCGGCCGCCTGGCGTCCCGGCCAGCTTCGCCGGGTCGAACTCGCCGACCCCGAGGGCCCGGGCGATCTCGGCGTACGCCGTCGGATCGGTCACCACCACCAGGTTGGCCTCGGTGTAGTCCTGGTCGCCGCCGAAGACGCGGGCCTTGGTCTCCATCCAGACCCCGGTCGAGGTCCGGACGCCCGGCAGGGCGGCCGCGGCCTTGGTGAACGGCTCGGTCAGGGTGGCGTAGTCCGGGAGGGAGACGCCGATGTCCCCGCCCGTGGTGATGCGCGCGGCGCGGGTCCGCACGTCGTCGACGGTGTCGAGCACGGTGGCGCCGAAGCCGGTCGTGGTGACGGCGATCAGCAGGGCGAGCAGCGGCAGCACGGAGGGCCTGCGGCGGCCCGAGGCGTCGCGGGCGGCCCGGGAGAGGCCGAGGAAGCCGATCAGGCCGCGGCCCCGGCCGACGAGGGCGGCCAGCCGGCCGACCACCACCGGCTCGATCCTGGCCAGCAGCAGTCCGCCGGTGACGGCGAGCAGCAGCGGCGCGGCGACCAGCAGCGGGTCCACTCCGGCCCCGGGGTGGCCGACGCCCCGGCGCCGGACCTCCGCGACGGCCGCGGCGGTGACCGCTAGGACGGCGAGTTCGCCGACCAGTCGGCGTCGGCCGCTGACCGGCCGCCGCCGCACCCAGAGCAGGGCCGCGCGGACCGGGAAGCCCAGCAGGGCGATCAGGGTCGCGACCAGGGCCGCCAGCACCGCGCGGTCCCACCGGGGGGTGGGCAGCAGCACCAGGGCGAGCGTCGTGGCGAGCACGGCGGCGGGCAGGACGGTGACCGCCCCCTCGCCGATCAACCGCCGCAGCACCCCGGCGACGGATCCGCCGCGGGCCCGGAGCAGCCGGATCTCGGCGGCGCGCCGGTCGGTGGTGAGCGCGGCGGCCAGGAACAGCACCACGGTGGCGACGCCCGCGACGCCGACCGGTCCGATCACGCTGAGCGGCAGCGAGGCCCGGTAGCGCTCGTCCGCCCTGGTGAGGACGTCGCGCAGGCCGGAGACGGTGTGCAGGTCGGGGCGCCCGATCGCGTCGTGGAGAACGGTGGCGTCGTGCCCGGTCAGGAAGGAGGTGATGACGCCGCGGGTACGGTCGAGCTGGTCGGCGTGCAGCGAGGCGGGGTCGACGGGCAGCCGCCAGAAGTTCTCGGCGTTCGAACCCCAGTGGACCAACGCGGACAGGCTGCCGCCGTCGACGAACCCGCTGGTCGTCCAGTGCTCGTGCTCGGCGTCGGTGTTCAGGCAGGCGCGGGCCGGGCAGCCGAGGTCGTCCCAGAAGGGGTCCTGGGGGTCGTTGACCTCGTAGAGGCCGACCACCACGGTGGTCCGCCGGACGCCCGCGCCCTCGTCGCCGTTGTCGATGACGTCACCGAGCTTGATGCGGATGGTCTCGGCGGCCTTCTTGCTGACCACGATCGGCAGCGGATCGCCGACGGCGCCGGGGGTCGGCCAGGTGCCCTCGGTGAGGGTGGCCCGGGCGCCCAGGTCGTGCAGGTAGAGCAGGCTGAGGGCCGGGTACGGCTCCTTGTCCGAGAGGTGGGCGTACCCCGGGTTGGTCATGTAGCGGTCGGCCAGGGCGCGGGTGCCGTAGGCCTGACCCGACGGGGACAGCGTCAGCCGCCCGTCGACCTGCTCGACGAGCTGGCGCTGCACCCGGTCGAGTTCGGCGATGCTGTCGTCCTCCCGCGTCTTGGAGGTGGTCCGCAGGCTGGTCGGGTTGACGCCCTTCTCGCTGACGAAGGACTGGAGCGCCGTGTCCGCGCCCCGGTCCATGACGAGGGGGAAGGCCGCCGCCAGGAAGACGGTGACGAACGCGAGGGCCGCCATGAGCAGCGCGGCCAGCGGGTTCGCCCGCAGCCTGGTGCGGACCCAGCGCGCGGGGCGCCGGGCGGTGTCGGGGGTGGGCACGCGGGTGCCGGCCTGGGTGGTCACATCTCCTCCACGTGGCGCGGGCGGGCGGCCACGTCTCGACGGCGGC
>NZ_JBSFJC010000303.1:0-3404 GCF_053597855.1 Kitasatospora sp. NPDC001225 | reverse complement strand
GCGGAGATCTCCGCGACGACGACGGCGAGCACCAGGACCAGCAGGGCGCCGAAGATCAGCGGCGGCGCGTAGTTGGAGCCGAACCGCCCGGGCGCTCCGGCCCCCGGTGTGCCGGCTCCCGGCGTCCCGGTCCCCGGCGCCCCGGAGGCCGCCGCGCCGCAGGGCGGGCTGGGCCGTGGCGCGGGTTCGGGTCCGCCGCCGCCCCCGCCGGCCGCGCTGCGCGGTGGCCCCGCCGGTTCCCCCGGCCCCGCCGCCGGGCTGGGGCGCGGTGCGGGTTCGGGTCCGCCGCCGCCTCCGCCCGCCGGGCTGAAGCACGCCCCGGGCTCCGGCACGCCCGCCGCCCACCCCGGTGGTCGTGGCGCCGCCTCCGCCCCGCCGCCCCCGCCCCCGGCGGGCCTGCGGGGCGGCGAGGCCCCGGCGGCCCCGCAGGGTGCGCCGGCCGCCGGCCCGGCCGCGTCCGGTCCGTCGTACGAGGCGACCCAGCTGGCGGGCGCGATCGACCCGGCGCTGCTGGCCGCCCCGGCGGACCCGGGCACCCCGCCGTCCGGCGGTCCCGCCGTCCCGCCGCCGCCCGGCGGTCCGGCGGCCCCCGCCGCGCCCGCGGCCGGCTACGGCTACCCGAACGCGCCCGGCGCCGCCGGGGTCGTCCCGCCGGCGGTGGTGCCCGGTTCGCCGCCGCCCGCGCCGGTGCCGCCGGGCGTGCCCGCGGTCGGCCCGGGGTACTTCGCCGCGCTCAGCTACCGGGGCCCGGACGGCTCGGAGCAGAAGCTGCTGCACCGCAGCGAGCCCGGCACCCCGCACCCGGAGTGGAAGATCCTCCAGGACCTGCGCCGGCTCAACGTGCCGCCGGAGCAGGTGCTGGAGCTCTACACCGAGCTGGAGTCCTGCGACCTGCCGGGCGGCTACTGCAACCGCATGATCGCCGCGTCCTGGCCGAACGTCCGGCTCACCCACACCGCCCCGTACGGCCGCGACCACGCGTCCCGGCAGGCCGGGATGGCCGAGCTGCTCGACCACCTGGACGAGCTGCACCAGCTGGCGTCCGGCGCCCAGCGGGTCCGCCCGTTCCGGGTGCCGCCGCCCGCGCCGGGGACGGTCCAGGCGCTGCCGCCGCTCCCGCCGCAGCAGCTCGCCCAGGAGACCGGGGCCGCCTTCGGGCAGAACCTGTTCCGCTACGAGCAGCGCGCCGTCTCCCGCCAGGGCGTGCCCGAGCCGGTGTCCCAGACCCTGATGTGGGCCGGGCTGCCGCGCGACTTCGGGCCGTTCTTCTGGGCGCAGGCGCAGGAGGGCCGTCCGATCCCGACGCTCGCCGAGCTGGCCGCCGAGCGAGGCCTCGCCGCGGGCCCGGACTTCGGCGGCTACCTGGTGCTGGGCAACGACTACGGCCGCCAGCTGTGCGTCCAGTACGGCACCGCGCACGTGGTGGCCGTGGACATCGATGGAACCGGCCAGCCGCCCCGGTTCGTCAACAGCGGTGTACCGGAGTTCGTCCGCTCGCTGGCCCTGCTGGGCCGGATGTGGCGGCTCCGGTACGGGCTGACGCCGGACCAGGCCGGTCGATGGACGACCGACTTCCAGGCCCAGCTCGCCGCGATCGACCCGGCGGCCCTGCAGAACGCGGACACGTGGTGGGCCGTGCTGCTGGAGCAGTTCTGGGACGGCCTGCTGTAGCGGGTCGTCGCTGATCCTCGCAGGTGGGAGGGGTCGTTCCGGTGTCCGGAACGACCCCTTCGGCATGCCGACGCAGCCGTGCCTCGTTGGGGTTTCGCCCGGATCTGCGCAAAATAGGTCAAGAGGATGGGTCTATTCGTCCGGTCCTCGACACATTCCGGTCCGTACGACGGCGGAATCCGGCCCCGGCCTCCGAACCGGTTCCGGATCCGTCCGTTCCGTCCGATCATGGGCTCCGCAGCCCGCGAAACGAGGGGAAGAGCCCATGAGCGACGCCGTCCCCCAGTACGGCTTCACCCAGGCCCGCCGTGGCTACGTGCCCGAGCAGGTCGACCGAGCCCTGGCCGCCCTCACCGCGCAGCGTGACGAGGCGTGGGAGCGGCTGAGCGTCCTGGGCGCAGGCATCCGGCAGATGGAGGCCCGACTGGCCGACATCCGCCGGACCGCCGAGGACGCCCCGGAGCCCGACTACCAGGTGCTCAGCGAGCAGGCCGCCGGACTGGCCGCGATGGCCGAGAACGAGGCGCGCGCCGTCCGGGAGAAGGCCGAGCGCTTCGCCGAGGACCTGCGGGACGAGGTCTACGAGGCCGGCCAGGCCGCCGACCGCGCCGCCAAGGAGTACGGCACCACGACCCGTACCGACGCCGACGCGGCCGCCCGACGCACCGAGGAGCGGACCCGGGCCGAGGCCGAGGGCATCCGGTCCGACGCCGACCGGGAGAGCCGTTCCGCCCGGGACGCCGCCACCGCCTACGCCGCCAAGGTGCGGGTGGCCGCCGCCGAGGCCAGCGAGCAGGCCGAGGCCGAGCTGGCCACCCGGCGCCGCAAGGCCGACGAGACCTTCGCCGCCGCCCAGGCCAAGGCCGACGCCGAGGACACCGAGGTCTCGGCGACCGCCGAGCGCCGGGTCAAGGAGGCGGAGCAGCAGCGGGAGACCGTGCTGAACCGGATCAAGCAGCTGGAGACGGACGCCCAGGCCAAGGCCGACCAGCTGATCGAGCAGGCCCGCCGGGAGGCCGAGAAGATCAACGCGGAGAGCGAGCGCGAGCAGCGCGAGTTCGACACCCGGCTGGACACGGTGCAGCAGCACCTGGACCACATCAAGGCCACGCTGGCCTCGCTCACCGGGGCGGCGGTCGGCCAGATCGAGCCCGAGGTGGCCGCCGCGGCCGCCGCGGCCGTCCAGGCCTCCGGCGCGGCCGCCACGACCCCCGCGCCGCGGGACGCCGTCGCGGACGCCGTCGTCGACGCCGCGCCGGTGGACTCGGAGGCGGACACCGGGGAGATCCCGGTGGCGAACCTGCGCAAGGCCCTGGCCCCCGCGGCTCCGGCCGGGGCCAAGGCCCCCGCCGCCCGGGAGGGGGCGGCGACCGTGCTGCGGACGCCGGTGGTCGGCAGCAGTGCCACCAGGGCCATCGGCGGGCCCGTGGCGACCGGCCCGGTGCCGCCGAAGCCGGCCGCGCCGCCCGCCGAGGAGACGGTCGACGGGACCGCCGACGGGACGGCCGCGGTGGAGAAGGGCGCCGGGAAGCCGTCGGAGGACGAGACCCGGATCGTCCCGAAGATCATCATCGTGGACGACGGCAGCGACTACGCGACCCCGCACACGGTGAGCTACAACCGCCGCTGACCGGGCGCCCGACCGCGCGCCGCGAAGGCCCCGACCGCCCTTGGGTTCAAGGGGTCGTCGCAACACCGCTTGGTTTCAGACGGTGAGTAGATCACGTAGACGC
>NZ_JBSFJC010000302.1:0-3419 GCF_053597855.1 Kitasatospora sp. NPDC001225 | reverse complement strand
GGCGAGCGCTTCGCGGTCGCCGACGGCGGCACCCACCACCACATGGCGGCGATCGGCTACTGCTGTGGGCTGTGGAGCATAGGAGACTCGAACTCCTGACATCTGCCTTGCAAAGGCAGCGCTCTACCAACTGAGCTAATGCCCCTCGACGGCACCGCGCGCGTGCCAACGGGCACT
Organism: Kitasatospora sp. NPDC001225; assembly: GCF_053597855.1. Classification (NCBI taxonomy): domain Bacteria; kingdom Bacillati; phylum Actinomycetota; class Actinomycetes; order Kitasatosporales; family Streptomycetaceae; genus Kitasatospora; species Kitasatospora sp. NPDC001225. Next base: position 3,242 of record NZ_JBSFJC010000302.1, on the reverse strand, counting down.
AGCGTACCGGTTTCCGGCGCGATTCCCAGCGCCGTCCCCCCGGAACGGTGCCGTTCCAAGGGGTCGGCCGGTCCGGTTCGTCGACCGGGCCGGCCGGCCCGGGAGGCGCCGACGGGCGCCTCCGGAGTTCGTCGATCGTCAGATCGCCGGGGGCTCAGCGACCGGCCGGGACCGGGTCGGTGGCCTCGGTCCACAGGTCCTGCTCGGCGCGGTCCGCCTGGACCTGACGGTAGACAAAGAAGCCGCCGAGGGCGACCAGGGCGACCAGGAGAAGCTTCTTCACCGCGGGACCTCGTCCTTCTTGCGTTGGTGGACTCAAGAGCCGGATCCGGCCGGACTGACCGGGCCGACGAGTCCAGTTGTGTTTCGAGCGCGAACGGGCGGCCGGGTGCCAGACTGCCCTTGCGGCCGATGATACACACCGGTGTCCCAATCGTGACCAGCCACCGGTGCGGCCAACCCGGCGGTCCGGTCCCAGGATTGACGCCGCACCTCCTGGCGGGCGGTCCGACCGTGCCCGGACCGTCCCGCGCGCCCGCGGATCAGACCCGGCCCGCCGAGCCGTCCGCGGGTCCGCCCGCCGTCCCGTCCGCCGGGCGGCCCGGCGCCACCACCACGGCGGTGCCGTTCGCCAGGTCCACCCTGGTCCGCGGCGGCGCCCCCTCGCCCTCCTCGTCCCGCAGCATCAGGGTGCTGCGACGTTCGTCCAGCTCGTGCTGCTTGCCCGCGGCGAACTGCGCGTGCAGCTGCTCGAACCCGGTGGCCGAGATCTGCCCCTCCCGGCCGGTCCCCCGCCAGGGCACCCAGCGGGCGCGGCGCGCCCGCAGTGCCAGTTGATCGAGCGCGGCCAGCACCACCAGGGCGCAGACCAGTCCGGGGATGCTCATCGCCCAGAACACCGCCATGCCGTCACCAACCCTCCACCGTCCCTCCCCCGAGAACCGTCGGGAGGGGCGCGCGGTTCCCGGTCCGGCGGCGGGAATGCGGTGGGAACGCGGCGGGCACGCGGCGGGACGCGCGGAGGCAGCGCGGCGGGAAACGTCGAAGGGCCCGGAGTGGATCACTCCGGGCCCTTCGGGGAGGTGGGCCTAACAGGACTTGAACCTGTGGCCTCTTCCTTATCAGGGAAGCGCTCTAACCGTCTGAGCTATAGGCCCTTGCCGCACTGAAAGATTAGCGGACCGACGGCCGATCTCCCAAATCCGGGTCGGCCGAGGCTGCGGCGGCACCCCCCGCGACCAGCTGCGGCGCACCCACGGAGGGGCGCAGCAGCCACTCCTCGCGGGTCGGCGGCAGGCCCGCCGCGCCCTCCTCGGTGCTGCGGACGGCGAGGACCTGGTTGATCCCGATCCGGTTCTGCTCGAAGGCGAGCGCGGAGGCCGCCATGTACAGCCGCCAGACCCGGGCCCGGCCGCGGCCGACCAGCCGGACCGCCTCCGTCCAGTGCGCCTCCAGGTTGGCCACCCACTCGCGCAGGGTCAGCCCGTAGTGCTCGCGCAGCGACTCGACGTCCCGGACCTCGAAGCCGGCCTCCTCCAGCCGGGCCACCGTGGACCCGACGGGGGAGAGCTCGCCGTCCGGGAAGACGTAGCGGTCGATGAAGGGGCTGGTGCGGTGCGGCACCCCGGGGATGTCGGGGCGGCGGGCGATCTGGTGGTTGAGCAGCCGGCCGCCGGGCACCAGCAGCCGGTACAGGCCCTCGGCGTAGACCCGGTACTGCTCGGAGCCGACGTGCTCGGCCATCCCGACGCTGGAGATCGCGTCGAAGGGCCCGTCGGTGATCTCCCGGTAGTCCTGGAGCCGGACCTCGACCCGGTCGGACAGCCCGGCCTCCTCGACCCGGGCGCGGGCCAGCGCGACCTGCTCCGTGGAGATGGAGACGCCGACCGCGGTGACCCCGTAGTGCTTCGCCGCGTGCAGCAGCAGCGAGCCCCAGCCGCAGCCGACGTCCAGCAGGCGCATCCCGGGGCGCAGGCCGAGCTTGCGGCAGATCAGGTCGAGCTTGGCCTCCTGGGCCGCCTCCAGGCTCTTCGCCTCGGGCGCCCAGTAGGCGCACGAGTAGACCATCGAGGAGCCCAGCACGATCCGGTAGAAGTCGTTCCCGACGTCGTAGTGGTGGCTGATGGCCGCGCGGTCGCGGCTGCGGCTGTGCAGCCGCCCGGGGGCCCTGCGGACCTCCTCGCGGGGCGGCTCGGGCTCGAGGCCGACCGCCCCGGCCCGCAGCGCGGCGGCGAGCACCCGGCGGCCCTTGGGGCCGAGCGCCTCGCGCGGCCCGAGGGCCAGGGTGCGGACCTCCGGCCGCTCGGCGAAGCGGGCGACGGCGGAGAGCGTCTCGTACAGGTCGGTGCCGGGGGCGAGTTCCAGGTCCCCCGCGACGTAGGCCCGGGCCAGGCCCAGCTCGCCCGGCTGCCAGACCAGCCGGCGCAGCGCCCGGCGGTTGCGCAGGACCACGGTGGGCGCGCCCGGCGGCCCGGCGGTGCTGCCGTCCCAGGCCTGTACCCGCAGCGGTACCGGGACCCCCAACAGCCCTTCGAGGGCTTCGACCAGTTGACCTGCGAGCTTCGCCACCGCGCGCCTCCGTCCAGTCGTCCTGCGGAACCTCAGCTGACCCGGTCGGGCGGACCGGGGGCGGCCTGCGGCACTCCCAGGCGCGGGACGGGCGGCACCCAGCTTGTCCCACCGCGGCCGCCCGGTTTCCGGGTGGCACGCCGCGGGCGGCCGGCTGTCACCCGAAATGCCGACGGGCCCCACCCGCTGCAACAGCGGGTGGGGCCCGTGCATTCCGTCCGTGGACGGGGAGCTGAGCGAACGTCAGGATCCGGCCGGGATCAGTCTTCCTCGGCCAGGGTGAGCTCGACGCCGCCGGTGAAGCCGGCCGCCGCGTTGTAGATGAACGCGGAGAGCGTGGACAGGGCGGTCAGCAGGACGACGTCGACCACGGCGATCAGCGTGGTGAAGGTCATCACCTTGCCGAAGCCGACGTAGTCCATCAGGTTGAGGCCGCCGCTGCTGTCCGAGCCGGTGACGTCCTTGAGGGTCTTGGTCAGCGAGTCGAAGACGCCGAGCGAGTCCAGCGTCATCCACAGCACGGCCGCGGCCACGATGATGATGATGCCGACGGCCAGCGACAGCAGGAAGCTGACCTTCATCACCGACCACGGGTCCACCTTGGTCACCCGCAGCCGGGCCTTGCGGGTCCGGCCGAGGCCGGCCCCGCCGGTCGCGGCCGCGGGGGCACCGGC
>NZ_JBSFJC010000301.1:0-3430 GCF_053597855.1 Kitasatospora sp. NPDC001225 | reverse complement strand
GCCCGGCCGACTTCCCGTGCACGGCGCCCCGGAACGCCAGCGCCCCCGGATCGGCGGGGGTCACGGGCGCCGGGCCACGAAGACGAACTCCCGCCCGGGCCGGTCGGGAGCGTCGCGGACCTCCTCCAGCACGTAGCCGTGGGCGGCCAAGTCCCGTTCCACCTCCGCCCGTTCCCGGAAGCGCAGCGTCGAATCCGACGTCAGCACCTGCCCGTCCGCCGCGAACACGTACGTCCACCGGAACGTCACCAGCGGCCCGCGTACCCCGACCAGGTCGACCCAGCTCTCGACGGCACCCGCGCCCGGGACCTCCGTCACCCGGTGGGAGCGCTCGCGCGTCCACTCCTCCCAGGCGCGGGCGCCCGGATCGCGGGTCTCGAAGACCAGCCGCCCGCCCGGCCGCAGCGCCGCGAAGGCCCCCCGCAGCGTCCCCCGCCAGGCCCGCGGACCGGCGATCGCCTGGGCGACGTTCGCCGTCATCGTCGCCAGATCGGCGCGCAGCGGCGGCAGGTCCGTCGCGTCGCCGTGGATCCACCGCACCCGCCCGGCGCCCGGTTTGGCCCGCGCGACCTCCACGGAGGCCAGGGCGGGATCGACGCCGACCACCTCGAACCCGCGGCCGGCCAGCAGGAGCGCGAACACCCCCGTGCCGCAGCCGATGTCCAGCACCCGGCGCGCTCCGAACTCCCGTGCCATCGCCAGGTAGGCGTCGAGGTCGCCGCGGTCGGGGTCGAGCGGGTCGTAGAGCGCGGCGAGCCGCGGGTGCCCGAAGCATGCGTCAGCCATGGGACGACCGTAGGCGAGGCCCCGTCCGGCAGCAGGCAGGTCTACACCATTTCGTCCAGGGCTGGCCGAATCCGGCCTCCCGCCCGCCGCCCCCGCCACCCGCTCGCCCGGGTGCTCAGCAGTCCCGCGAGCGCCTGCGGCCACTCCCGCCCGGGCCGTCGGGTTCCGGCCGAAGGCCCCGGCGCCGCTTGTCCGTCGGCGAACCGACGAGGAAGAGTAGGAGCACCGCCGGCCGGCGATCGTGTCCAACTCCCCGCACAAGAGAGGACATTGCCATGACCGACGACGTGTACGAGCCCCCGGTGATGATCGAACTCGGCGACTTCGCGGACCTCACCCGGGGCTTCGACATCGGCAACCAGTCCGACGTCCACGGCTACTACCTCGCCCCCTGAGGACCGCGCCGTGAACGGCCACCGGCGGACCTGGTTCGTGGTCCTGCCGGACACCGACGCAGCAGCCGCGGTGGCCGCGGTGTGGGGCACGGCCGAGCGCCGTGCCCTGCACCACCCCAGCGGCCGCCCCTGGATCCTCGGCCACTGGCCGGCCGACGAGGCGGTCACCGCCCAGGCCGGACCGGTCGCCCTGGCCGTGTTCGGCACCAGCGACACCGACACCCACCAGCTGCGCCGCCGCGCCGAACACCTCCGCGACCCGCGCGACGCCCTCGCCCTCACCCACACCGACGGCCCGGCCGGCAGCCACCACCTGATCGCCACCGTGCGCGGCACCGTCACCGCCCGCGGCTCGCTGTCCGGACTCCACCGCCTCCACCTGGCCGAGGTCCACGGCGTCCCCGTCCTGTCGGACCGGGCCGACGTCCTGGCCGCCGCGGCCGGCCTCACCCCGTCCACCGAACGCCTCGCCCTGCGCCTCGCCCACCCCCTGCCGCACCCCGCCGACACCCTGCCCCTGTGGCCCGGCATCACCCCCGTGCCACCGCACCACACCGCCCTGCTCGCCCCCGGCGGCCCCGCCCGCACCCTCGCCCACTGGCAGCCGCCCGCCCCCGAACGACCCCGCCCCGAAGCCGCGACGGCCCTGCGCCACGCCCTGCACCGCGCCGTCGCCGCCCGCACCCGCGACGGCGGACTCGTCGCCGCCGACCTGTCCGGCGGCCTCGACTCCACCCCCCTGTGCTTCCTCGCCGCCACCGGCCCCGCCGAGCTGCTCACCGTCACCATCGGCTCCCTCGACCCCCACCACGAGGACGCCCCCTGGGCCGACCGCGCCGCCCGCCACCTGCCCGGCACCCGGCTCGTCCTGCCCGCCGAGGACCTCCCCGCGATGTTCGCCGACACCGACACCCCCGGCCCCCAGGGCGACGAACCGTTCGCCTGGACCCGCACCAGGGCCCGCGACGAGGCCGTCGCCCGCCTCCTCGCCGCCCGCGGCGCCCGACTGCGGATCAGCGGCGAAGGCGGCGACGAAGTCCTCCAGGCCCTCCCCGCCTACCTGCGCACCCTCGCCCCGCGCCACCCCGCCACCGCCGCCCGCCACCTGCGCGGACACCGCGCCCGCCTGCGCTGGAAACTGCCCGACGCCCTCGGCGCCCTCGCCGACCCCCGCCCCTACCCCGCCTGGCTCGCCCACGCCGCCGACCGCCTCACCCACCCCGCGCCGCCCACCACCCAACTCCTCGGCTGGGGAACCGAACCCCGGCTGCCGCCCTGGGCCACCCCGCACGCCGCCGCCCTGGTCCGCGACCAGCTCAAGGCCCTGCGGGGCGCCCGGCCCCTGGCCCCGCAGCACGCCCAGCACCAGGTCCTGCGCACGGTCCGGCACAGCGCCTCCGCCATGCGCCAGCTCGTCGACGCCACCGCCCGCGCCGGCACCCCGTACAGCACACCCTTCCTGGACGACCAGGTCCTCGACGCCTGCCTGGCCGCCGACCCCGCCACCCGCGGAACCCCCTTCGCCTACAAGCCCCTGCTCACCACCGCCCTCGCCCCGGACGTCCCCGCCGACCTCCTGCGCCGCACCGGCAAGGGCGACTTCACCCCCGACGCCCACCAGGGCCTCGCCCGCCACCGCGCCCGACTCGCCGCCCTCACCGAGGACAGCGCCCTGGCCCGCGCCGGCCTGATCGACCCCGACGCCCTGCGCCAGGCCTGCCTCGGGCTCTACCCCACCGGCACCCCCTACGCCGCCCTGGACGCCACCCTCGCCTGCGAACACTGGCTGCGCGCCCACGGCAGCCGCCACCACGCCGCCACCACCGGAGGGACCTGATGCCCGCCCAGCTGCGCCCCGACGTGACGCTCACCCCGACCGACGACGGCGCCGTCCTGCTCGACGAGCGCTCCGGCCGCTACTACCAGCTCAACCGCACCGCACTGCTCGTCCTGCGCTCCCTGCTGGACGGCCGCACCGCCGAGGAGACCGCCGCCGACCTCAGCGCCCGCCACCCCGTCACCGCCGACCGGGCGCGCGCCGACGTCGACCGGCTGCACGAGACCCTGCGCACCGCCGGACTGGTCACCGGCGGACCGGCCGGCACGGGAGCGGGCACCGCCGGATGAGCCTGCACGCCCACGCCACCCGCGCCGGCCGCCCGCCCTGGCACCGGCGGCCCGCCGCCCTCGCGGCGATCGGCGCGGCCCGGCTCGGCAGCAGGGTCAGCGCCCCCAGCACCGCCGACACC
>NZ_JBSFJC010000300.1:0-3439 GCF_053597855.1 Kitasatospora sp. NPDC001225 | reverse complement strand
GGCGGATCGAGGGCAACGGCAGCGAGAACGACTCCGGCACCTACGTCCTGGAGGAGCCGGCCAAGCCGGTGCTGCCCCAGGAGCCGTGCACCCAGATGCGCCTCGCCGGAAGCGTCCTCTCCCTGAACTACAGGGCCTCGGGCGCGACGAACGAGGTCTACGACGGCGAGAACAGGGTCGAGGTCTACCTGGGCGCCTACCACGCCGGCGACGCGGCCAAGCTGCTCGGCGAGATCCGGGCGTACGCGGACCGCTGCACGTCCTTCACCGGCAAGGGGATCGACGGGAAGGCGATTCCGCTGACCGTGACGCTGCAGCCGGTGCCGGGGCTCGGCGACGAGGCCGTCGACGTGAAGAAGGTGCCCCAAGGCCCGTACCACAGCGAGGAGATCGTGGTGACGCGGCTCGGCGACCGGCTGCTGTTCCTCAGCGGCGACAACATCCTCGGCCGGCTGCCCAACCTCATGCAGCTGGCGGTGCCGCTGTCGAAGACGGCCAGGTGAGCGTCGGATGAGCGCCGGGTAGTCGGCCCGCCCAGGACGACGAGCCCCCGGGGCGGTGGCGCCGGCGGCGACCTCGGCGTCACCGCCCGCGGCGGAGCGCGAGCCCGGACAGGCGCGCCCGCCGCGGCTCAGGGCAGCCGGGAGTACGGGGGCCGGGCGTCGTCCGGAGCCCCGTGGTCGCTGGAGACCAGCAGGAGCACCGTGGCGCGCCGGGCCCCCAGGGAGCGCAGCCGGTGGGGCGTGGTGGCCTTGAGGTAGACGCAGTCGCCCGGGTCGAGCGTGATCGCGCGCGACGGGAGGACCAGTTCGACCCGTCCCTCGTGGACGAAGACGAACTCCTCGCCGGGGTGGTCCCGGAACGGGGCGGGGCCGTCGTCGAGCGGCGGGTAGAGCATGAACGGGGTCATGCCCTTGGCGCCGGCGTCGAGCGCCATCCCCTCGTAGCGGGTGCCGGGCTCGTCCGGGGCGGTCAGGGCCTGACGCTCCGCGGCCCGGGTGACGGTGACCTCGCTCAGCTCCTCGGCCTCGGCGAAGAGGCTGTCCAGGGGGACTTCGAGGGCCTTGGCGAGGGAGGCGCAGACGGCGATCGAGGGAACGCTCTGGCCGCGTTCGACCTTCGACAGGTAGCTCTTGGTGACGCCGGACCGCTCGGCCAGCGCCTCCAGGGTCATCAGCCGTTCCTTGCGCAGCTGCCGCACCCGGTTGATCACTGGTTCTTCCTCTCCCGTGCCATCCACCTCCGATGACACACCGTGTCCTCTGGCGGGCCATGCTACGCCGCGGCGCCACCGGCCCACCCGGGAGGCCCGCCCGCCGGCCGTCGCCCCGTCCACCCTCGCGACCCGTGCCGCCCTCCCCGCCCCTGCTCCCTCGCTACCCCTGTCGCCCTTGCCGCTCTTGTCGCAGGAAACCTTGTGTCCTATGGTGAACAATGTTTCCTCCGGAGCCACGGCTCCGGACACAGGCCTGGCCGCCGGGGCGAGGCCGGAGAACCGGAGCACACACATGGCGAACACCCTGCAGGACTCGAAGGACGTCCTCGTCGACCGCGCCGCGCGGCAGATGGACCGGCACTTCGGGGACTCGACACTGACCACGCGCCAGAAACTGGCGCTCACCTGCCGGATCGCGTACGACGGCGGCCACGACTCGGGGCTCGCCGGGCAGATCAGCTCCCGCGGGCGCGAGCCGGGCACCTACTACACCCAGCGCCTGGGCCTGGGCTTCGACGAGATCACCGAGGACAACCTGCTCCTGGTGAACGAGGACCTGGAGGTCCTGGAGGGCACGGGCATGCCCAACCCCGCCAACCGCTTCCACTCCTGGATCTACCGGGCGCGCCCGGACGTCAACTGCGTCATCCACACCCACCCGCTGCACACCGCCGCACTGGCCATGCTCGAAGTCCCACTGGTGGTCTCCCACATGGACACCACACCGCTGTACGACGACTGCGCCTTCCTCAAGGACTGGCCGGGCGTGCCGGTCGGCAACGAGGAGGGCGAGATCATCACCGCCGCCCTCGGCGACAAGCGGGCCGTCCTGCTGGCCCACCACGGCCAGCTGGTGACCGGCTCCACGATCGAGGAGGCGTGCACCCTGGCGCTGCTCATCGAGCGGGCCGCCCGCCTGCAACTGCTGGCGATGTCGGCGGGGACCATCCAGCCCCTGGACCCGGTGCTCGCCCGCGAGGCCCACGACTGGACCTCCACCGACCGGCGCAGCCGGGCGAACTTCGCGTACTACGCGCGCAAGGCACTGCGCACTCACCCCGACTGCGTCAACGGACAGGTGGACCTCTGATGGCCAATCCGCCCCTGCAGGGCATCATCTCCTACCCGGTCACCCCCTTCGACGCCGCCACCGGCGAGGTCGACCTGGCCGCACTGCGCGGGCTCACCGGCGACCTGGTCGCCGCCGGCAGCCACGCCGTCGCCCCGCTGGGCAGCACCGGCGAGAGCGCCTACCTGACCGGGAAGGAGTGGGACGCGGTCTGCGAGACCACCCTGGACGCGGTGGCCGGGCGGGTGCCCACCCTCGTCGGCGTCTCCCACTGGAGCACCGAGGGCACCGTCCGCCGCGCCCGGGTGGCCGCCCGCCACGGCGCCACCGCGATCATGGTGCTGCCCCAGGTGTACTGGAAGCTGACCGAGGACGAACTCGCCCGGCACTACGACGAGGTGGCCCGCGCCACCGACCTGCCGATGATGCTCTACAACAACCCCGGCACCAGCGGCGTGGACCTGCGCCCGGAGACGGTGGTCGCGCTCGCCCGGAAGATCCCCAACCTCACCATGGTCAAGGAGAGTTCGGGCGAGGTGTCCCGCTTCCGCGCCATCCGGGAGCTGTCCGGCGGAGAGCTGTCCGTCTACAACGGCAGCAACCCGCTCGCCCTGGACGCCTTCCGCGCCGGGGCCGCCGGCTGGTGCACGGCCGCCCCCTGCCTCGTCCCGCAGCCGGTGCTGGAGCTCCACGCCGCGGCCGTCGGCGGACAGCAGGAACGCGCGGACGCGCTGTTGCGGGAGCTGCTGCCCTTCCTGCGGTTCATCGTCCGGCACGGCCTCCCCCGGACCGTCAAGGCGGGCCTGGAGATCCGGAACCGCCCCGCCGGGCCGCCTCGGCCCCCGCTGCTGCCGCTGCCCCCGGAGGAGACGGCGCAGCTGCGGGAGCTGCTCACCGGCCTCCTCCCGCCCTCCGCCGCCTGACGGTGCCCGCTCCCACCGGCTCCCCTGTATGAGGACACCCGTCCCCGCACAGGGGAGCCGGCACCACCAGGGCCTACTGGTCGAGCCGGACGGTGGCGACGGTGTCCCAGCAGATCCGCCACCCCGGCAGGTCCGTACCGGGCACCGGGACGCGCCGCCAGAACACCTCGTTGACGATGATCCGGTTCACGGTGAACGGGGCGTGGCCGGGCCGGACCCGGTGGATGGCCT
>NZ_JBSFJC010000299.1:0-3464 GCF_053597855.1 Kitasatospora sp. NPDC001225 | reverse complement strand
GGCATCGCCCGCGGCCAGCCGGTAGAAGGGCCGGGGCAGCTTGGTCGTGGCGAGTTGCGGTGCATCCAGTGCGGTGTCCGGCACGGTATTCCCCCCGGGGACGCCGTAGGGCGGCTCAGTGTGACATTGCACCGCAACCTAGAGGTGACCGGTCCGTAGATCAATACCGAGATCGTCTCCTGTCCGAAAGATCGTGAACTCGGCCGACTTACTGTCACCTTTTACGCCACGCTGGCCAGTTGTTGGCGTACGGACGGGAGTGCGCTCCGGGTGGGGGCGGGCGCGGGGTGGGATCAGCTGCGGCCGAACAGCCTGCCGAGCCAGCCCTTGCCCTTGCGGCCCTGCTCGACGCAGTCGCACCGGGCGGACTTCGGCACCCCGGCCAGGACCTGCTCCACGTGCATTCCGCACCCGGCGAAGCCCGGCTTCCCGCAGGTGCGGCAGGCGACTCGTCGGCACATGTCGTGCTCCGTTCTCCGGGCTCCCAGGGGCGGAGCCATGCCGCCAATATACCCCACCCCGTATTTGTGATGTCGGATTCGTCCGGCCGCCGGGGTCGGAGCGGCGGCGGGGCGAAGCCGTGGTGCGGGGAGCGGAGGGGAGGGGGCCGTCAGGCCGTCTCGGGGCGGGCCGGCGGGATCGCGTAGGTCAGCGTGGCGCTGGCCACCAGGACGTCGTCGGCGTCCAGCAGTTCGGCCAGCACCACGCACAGCCGGCGCCCGAACTTGGCCGTCCTGGCGTGCACGCGCAGCGCCCCGGGCCGCGGCCGGTTGAGGAAGCTGATCTGCAGCGAACTGGTCAGCGCCATCAGGGTGGGCCCGAGCCGGGCGTTGATCAGGAGGAACGCGGCCAGGTCGCACAGGCCGGCCTGCTCCGGGCCCGAGATGGTGCCGCCCGGGCGGGTGCGCAGCCGGTCGCCGTCCACGGCCATGGTGAGGGTCCGGCCGTCCACCCCGGTCACCCGGCAGGCGGCGTAGTCGGGGAACTGGCCGGTGATCAGGTCATTGAGCTGATCGGGGCCCAGGAGGACGTCGACGGTGGCGACCGCCGTGTTCAAGTCGGTGGTCATGGGGCTCAGCGTAACCGTCTGCCCGGTGGTGCGCCCGGGGCGGTCCAGGCCCGCTTCCGGCCAGCTTCGTTTGCCGTGGTCAACCGCCAAGATCCGTTGCGGCCATGATAATTGCGCATGTCCTGGCGGTGTCGTGGCGGCCGGAACCGGCCGCTCCGGTGCCGTCCGGTGGCCGAATCCGCTCGGCACGATTCGTAAGGGACCTTGTTCGGCCCAAAATGCAGCACCTACTCTCCGAGGAAGTTCAGCGGAGCCGATGCGGAACTCCGCCGGCCGCTGGGGGGCGGCGTCATTTTCCTTGTGGTCGTCAGGGGCCTCGGTGGAAAACGGGCCCCCACCCGTTCATGCCCGACCATGTCCTGCTTCAGAGTCCTGCTTCAGAGACGGGGTGTTGCGCCATGGGTATTTCCATTCTGGACGACGAGGCGGTGGTGGTCCGTACTCCCGACGAGTTCCTGGCGATGCCGGAGGAGTACCGGGAGATCGCCATCCGCGGCATGGTGGTCAACACCGAGGGGGAGCTCTCCGGCGGCGACGACTACGTGCAGGTCTTCCTGCCGCTGGCCCCCGACGCGGAGGAGCGGCAGGTCTGCGCCGAGCGCGCCGCCGAGGAGTACGACCACTACAAGATCGGCAAGCGGGTCCTCGCGGAGGTCGGCGTGGACACCACCTACATGGAGAAGCAGACCCTGGCCGACCGGAACCTGTTCCGCGCCCAGGAGTTCCACACCTGCACCACCTGGGCCGAGCGCGGGATCTTCTCCTACATCGGCGAGGAGACCGCGATGGTGATGATCTCCGAGTTCGCGCAGAGCAGCTACCGGCCCTGGGCCGACGCGGTGCGCACGATCATCCTCGACGAGAAGGTGCACATCGCCCACGGCGCCCGGGTGTGCCGCAACCTCGCCGCCACCGACGACGGCCGCGAGCAGCTCCAGCAGGCCCTGGACCGGCTGTGGCCGACGTTCATCCGGATCTTCGGCAGCCCGCGCTCCGAGCGCGCCAGGCTGGCCGTCCGCTTCGGCCTGCGGCAGACCACCAACGGCGAGGCCTGCGACCTGTGGCGGGAGAAGGTCACCCCGCGCATCAAGAACCTGGGTCTGCGCCTCCCGGAGTAGCGGGAACAGCAGCACGCCGATCCCGCCACTCCCGAGGAGCCCATCGCCATGGCAACACCCGTCACCATCGAACAACGCCCGCTGAGCCGACGCGAGGCCAAGGCGCGCACCGCCGAACTCATCGCCGACCGGCCCGACCTGGCCGAACGCCTGCACCGGCTGCGCCGGCTGGGGCGCGAGGTCCGCTCCTGCGAGGTCCACCTCACCAACACCTGCAACATCCGCTGCAAGGGCTGCTGGTACTTCGAGGGCGGCTTCGACACGGCCGTCAAGGAGCTGTCCGACCTGGACCGCATCCGGGCCTTCGCCCGCAAGCTGGCGGACGACGGCGTCAACCAGGCCACCCTGATCGGCGGCGAGCCCACCCTCGTCCCGCGCCGGGTCGAGGCCTTCGTCGAACAGCTGCCGTACATCACCATCTCCACCAACGGCCTGCGCCCGATGCCCAAGCAGGGCTTCGAGAAGATCGCCATCGCGGTCAGCATCTTCGGCGGCGGCCCGCTCGACGACGACCTGCGCGCGATCCGGGTCAACGGCTCCAAGTTCACCGGCCTGTTCGACACCGCGCTCAAGCACTACCGCGACGACCAGCGGGTGCTGTTCATCTACGCGCTCTCCGAGGCCGGGGTCGAGCACATCGAGCCCACCGTGCGGAAGATCGCCGAGAACGGCAACATCGTCACCTTCAACTTCTACAGCGAGCACGGCACCGAGACCCCGCTGAAGATCGCCAACGAGCAGCGGGTGCTGGACGAGGCGCAGCGGGTCAAGGACCTGTACCCGTAGGCGGTGGTGAGCCACCCGTACTTCATCCGGACCCTGGTCACCGGCCGGACGCACTGGGGCGGCCGGTTCGGCTACGACGTCTGCCCGAGCCTCAGCGTCGACGCCCCCGAACACGAGGACCGCGTCGCCAACGGCAACCCGGTCATCCCCGGCTTCAACGTCTGGGGCGCCGACTACGAGTCGCTCCAGTTCTGCTGCACCTCCGGCGACTGCGGCGGCTGCCGGGACAGCCAGGCCGTCTACAGCTGGCTGGTGGTCAGCGCCAACCGCTTCCTGGACGACGCCGCCCGGCTGGAGCAGTGGCTGGACATCGCCGAGAGCTACTGGCAGCAGTGGCACTGGTCCCCGTACCACGCCACCAAGGCCGGCCCGGCGCTCTGAGCCCGCCCCCCTGCCCGCCGCCCGTACGGCACCGCCCGTACGTCCCTGTCAGGGTCAGTGAGTAGAGACCGGCGGTCAGTACGCCACGGCGTGAGGGGTCCATGTCGGAC
>NZ_JBSFJC010000298.1:0-3468 GCF_053597855.1 Kitasatospora sp. NPDC001225 | reverse complement strand
CCCACGCACCCCCGACCCGCGCACGGTCGCAGGGCGACCCACCCGACCGACGGCGGGCGGATCCGTAATCGCGCGATTACGATCGTGCACGACTTGACCTTTCTGAGGAGTGCACCGCCGTGGCCTCGACTTCGTCCCTGTTCACCCACGCGACCAACTTCTCCAGCGCGGTGTCCGGCGGCGTGGACCCCCGCACAGGGTTGTTCAGCGTCCGGATCTCGCTGGGCCATCTCGTCGGCAACCGCGCCCTCGGCCCGTCGCTGCCGCTGACACTGTCGTACTCGCCGTTGACCAGCACGGACATGGGGCTCGGGCAGGGAATGTCGCTCGGGCTGACCACCTACGACGCGGACGAGCGGCTGCTGGTTCTGTCGACCGGGGAGCAGTACCGGGTCGAGGAGACCGACACGAAGGTCGTCCTGCTGCAGCACAAACTCGAAACGGTACACATCGCCCGGGAGCAGGACGAGAGCCGCTACCAGATCGTCCACAAGTCCGGAGACGTCGAGGTCCTGACAGGGCCTCGGAACGCCTACGGCCTCAAGGTGCCCACCAGCCTGCTGACGCCCACCGGCCACCGCCTGGAACTGCAGTGGGACTTCACCACCGGTCCACAGCCGAGGCTCGCCGAGGTCACGGACGAGCACGACACCCTCCTGACCGTGACCTACAGCGGTCAGTCGAAGACCACCCTGCGTGTCCTGCCCGGGCAGAAGGAGGGCTACGACGTCGACCTGCGGTTCCGTAACGGTCTCCTCGGGACCGTGCACCACTTCGGGCTCGGGACGGACAAGCCGCTGGTGTGGGACTTCGCCCACACCCCGGTCGGGGAGCAGGGGGCGTGGGGGTCCTGGATCACCGGCGTGACGATGCCGGGCGGGATGGTCGAGACGGTCTGGTACGAGGACGACGGGCACGCCTTCCCCTCGACCGCGGGCCTGCCGGCGCTTCCCCGCGTGTACCGGTTCGTCCAGACGCCGGGCGGCGGACAGCCCCCGATCGAGTCCTCGTACGCCTACACCGACACGAACTTCCTCGGCGGCCACTCCGACGTGGACTGGGACAGCAGCCGGGACTGCCTGTACGACGTCCTGACGGAGTACACGTACGGCTCCACGGAGTCGCGGACCTGCGCGGGCCAGACCACCCGGGTCACCCGGACGTACAACAAGTACCACCTGGAGACCGCCGAGAGGCAGCAGCAGAACCACTGCGCGCGGACCGTGGAAACCCAGTACTACGCGGTGACCGGCAAGCCGTTCGAGGACCAGCCGGCGCAGTTCCAGCTCCCGAGGAAAAAAACCGTGACGTGGACGGACTCCCAGTCCACCGGCCCGGCCAAGACCTACCAGGAGGTCACCGCAACCGCCTTCGACACGTTCGGCAACCCGTCGAGCCAGGACGACCCCGACGGCACACACACAGTGTGGGAGTACTACCCGGTGGGCGGCAGCGGCGACGACTGCCCGCCCGAGCCCAACGGGTTCACCCGCCTGCTCAGGAGCGTCACCCGCACACCCCCGCACACCGACTTCGACGCACCCGTCCACACGACCGTCTACCGCTACGGCGCGCACCAGAAGACCCCCGACCCACGGGTGCCCACCGCCGTCCTGAAGTCCGAGGAACAGCAGCAGGCTGGCGGCCGGGTCCTGCGCAAGCAGGTCCTCGCCTACAACACCTCCGAGAGCGCGGAGTTCGGCCGCCCTGTCCGCCTGGCCACCACCGAGTACCCCGACAGCGGCGGCGAGGGGTTCGAGTCGGTGGACACGACCAGCTGCTCGGTCGACGGCGACACCCTCGTCCAGGTCCACGAGGTGACGACCCACGACCACCTGACCGTGACGCGCTCGCAGACCCACTCCCGCTTCACCGGACGCCTGCGGTCGGCCACCGACGCCCAGGGCAACGTCGAGACTGCGGAGTACGACAAGCTGGGCCGCCTGCTCACCTACACCGTGAACCCGGACACCGCGTACAAGGCCGTCGAGACCCGCGCCTACGAGAGCGGCACCACCGCGCCGTTCGTCGCGACGGCCACCGACGCACTCGGCAACCAGGTCCGCGAGAGCTTCGACGGCGCCGGCCGCCTGATCAAACGTGAACGTCAGGACATCGACGACGCCAAGGGCGACTGCGCGGCCCGCGGCACCGGCACCTGGTACACCACCTGGACCCGCAGCTACGACGAACAGGGCCGCACCGCGTCCACCACGGTCCACGACCACACCCGCGGCGAGAGCGCCACCGAGCTCAAGCTCACCAGCACCTACGCCTACGACGACTGGGGACAGCACTCGACCACGGTCCTCAACGACGGCTCGGGCACACTCACCCTGCACGACCCGGTCAACCGCACCACCACCGAGCAACTCCTCGCCGACCGCAAGCCACTGCCCGCCAAGACCGTCACCACCTACGACGAGCGCGGTCTGCCGACGAGCACCGTCCGCCTCGACCGGGACGGCAAAACCTGCGGCCGCCGCGAGTACCAGCACGACGGACTGGGACGGCTGCGCACCGAGACCGACGTCCTCGGCTCCACCAAGGACCTGCGCCACACCACCAGGTACGACTACGACGCCCACGACCGCGTGAAGCTCACCACCCTGCCGGACACCACCCAGGTCTCGCGCACCTACGCGCCGTTCGCGGCCCAGCCGCTGGTCACGGAACTCACGGTCGGCACGGCCTCCTACGGCACGCAGGACTTCGACGGGCTGGGCCGGCTGACACGCAGCACCTCGGGCGGGCGCACATGGTCCGCCACCTACGCGAAGGACAGCGACCCCGTGCCGGCCACCTCCACCGGGCCGGACGGGAAGAAGCGCACCTACCAGTACATCCCGCAGCTCGCCAACGCCCTCACCCAGGTGGAAGCACGCCCAACAGACAACGGCCCGGTCACGATCACCCAGAAGTACACCCGTCACCCGGTCACGGCAGCCGTGCTCAAGGCCGAGGAAGGCGCCGTGACCCTCACCCGCGGCTACTACCCCTCGGGCAGGCCGTGCACCGCCACCACCCACCTCACCGGCCACCCCGACGCCACCACGCACACGACCTACACGGTCAACGGCCTCGAACAGACCCACACCGGCGTCGACAACACCGTCCGGCAGAGCACCTGGGACACCTTCGGCCGCCTCCTCACCGTCATCGACCCCGCCGCACAGGCGACACTGCGCTACGACACCGCCGGCCGGGTCGTCGGCTGGACCACCCAGGACCAGGCCAAGAACACCCTGACGACGGACCTGGTCCTGGACGACTTCGGCCGCGAGGTGACCCGCACCCTCACCGACGGCAAGGGCACCACGTGGACGCTCACCCAGCAGTGGCAGCCCAACGACCTCCTCAGCCGGCGCACCCTCAAGAACGGCACCACCGTGCTGCGCGAGGAGACCTTCGCCTACAGCAGCCGCAACCAGCTCACCGCGTACACCTGCACCGGCAGCACTCCCCCAC
>NZ_JBSFJC010000297.1:0-3506 GCF_053597855.1 Kitasatospora sp. NPDC001225 | reverse complement strand
GGCTGGCAGGGCATGCCCCTGTGACCGCCGGTCCCGTCGGCCGGTCGGGCACCCTCCCGACCGGGCGACGGGCCGGGCGACGGGCCGGGCGCGTGGAAGCGCCGGTGGGAGGGCCCGCGGGAGCACCCGTGGAAGCGCCGATGGGAGCGCTCTCACGCCGTGTAGGATGGCCGCTCCCGAGAGTGAGCCACACCGGAGTGTGATCATGCCCCGAACTGACAGCCCGGGCCCCGGAGGTGCCCGGCCTGCCGCGCGACCGACGGTGGAGGACGTGGCCGCCCGCGCGGGAGTCAGCCGGGGAACGGTGTCCCGGGTCATCAACGGTTCGCCCAAGGTGAGCGCCCGGGCGAGGGAGGCCGTCGAGCACGCCGTCGCCGAGCTCGGCTACGTACCCAACCAGGCGGCACGATCCCTGGTGACCTCGCGCACCGACGTCGTCGCCCTGGTCGTCCCGGAGAGCCTGGCGCGGCTGAGGTCGGAGCCGTACTTCGCGGACGTCATCGCCGGGATCTCCGACGAACTCGCTTCAACAGACCTTCAGTTGCTGCTGACCCTGGTCCGCAACGAGGACGAGCGCGAACGTCTGACGCGCTACCTCACCGCGCGTCGGGTCGACGGGGTGCTCCTGGTCTCGGTGCGCCAGGACGACCTGTTGCCCGACCTGCTCGAACAGCTCGGCATGCCGGCCGTACTGGGCGGCCGCCGGTCCGAGCGCGAATCGCTGAGCTACGTCCACGCCGACAACGCCGGCGGGGCCCGGGCGGCCGTCCGGCACCTGGTCGGACTCGGCCGCACCAGAGTGGCCACCATCACGGGGCCGCTCGCCATGGAAGCGGCCGGGGCACGCCTGGCGGGGTACCGGGAGGCGCTCACGGAGGCCGGCCTCGCTCCGGAGGACGCGCTCGTCGCCCACGGCGACTTCACCGAGGCGGGCGGCTACGCGGCGATGCGCGAGCTCCTGGCCGAAATGCCCACCCTCGATGCCGTGTTCTGCGCCTCCGACCTGATGGCCGTGGGCGCGTTCCGGGCGCTGCGCGAGGCCGGGCGGCACGTGCCGGGAGACGTGGCCGTCGTCGGCTTCGACGACTCCGTCATCGCCCGTAGCACCGAGCCGCCCCTCACCAGTGTTCGCCAACCGACCGAGGCGATGGGGCGGTTGATGGTCCAGCTGCTGCTCGAGGAGATCGCCGACCCCGGGCGGCCGCGTCGTCAGGTGATCCTGCCGACCGAACTGACGGTCCGCGCCTCGGCCTGAAGGCCTCGGACTGCCTCGAACGGCCTCGAACTGAAAGGCCGTCACGTCCCGTTGTTCCGGTATGAGCCACGGCCGCGTGTCACGGCTGACCTGGGCATAAGGTGCTGCTACGCTCCCGATGGGTGTGGGAGCGCTCCCATGCGCCAAGATTCTGGGGGGTGACATGTCGAAGGCACAACAAGGGGATTCGGCATTCGGGGGCATGCTGAGGGCGCTTCGTCGTGAAGTGGGATTCACGCATGAGGAACTCGCCCGGCGTTCCCAGGTCAGTGTGAGAACGATCAGCGACATCGAGCGGGGCCGAGTGCTCCGACCACAGCGCCGCTCCGTCCAACAGCTCGCGGCGGCGCTCGGCCTGAGGGCCTCGCGACTGGAATGGTTTCTCCGTGCCGCGCGCGCCGTTCCCGGCAGCGGGCCCGATCAGCCGGACGGGAGCCGTCGCGAGACGCCGGCCGCCGGGGAGGTGGACGAACAGCCGTCCGCGGTGGTCGTGATGGTCCTGCCGATGACCGCGACCGGCGGGAGCGGCCCGTGCTGCAGGCGCCGCCGGCGCTGTCCGCAACCCCGCCCGACCGGGCCCCGACCCGTGCGCCGGGCCGGTTGACGGCCGTCACGTGCGGCGGGCAGGCGCTGGCGGCCACACGTCCGCCACGAGGACGCCGAACGCGTACGCCCGCCCCACCAGCGCCGTCCGGTTGGGGAGGTGCCACCGGCGACTCGGCCTAGCGAGGCGGTAGTTGACGCCGTCCGCGGCCAAGCCGACCTCCCTGCCGATCCGGGCGGTGGCGTCAACCCCAGGCGGCCGCGGGCCAGGATCCCGCGCCTCGGTCGGGCTCGCCTCGGCACGCGACGCGGGCGGCGGCGAGGAGATCGAATCACGCGGCTCCATCGAGACCGAAGCAGCCCGCCGCCTCGCCGACGACCTCAAGAACCTCACGTACAGTGCGGTCGCGCGGGCCTGACGATCAGCGCAGCGTCAGGATCCAGGCGCTGACGGCCAGCCAGCCGGTCAGCGTCAGCGCCGCGCACGCCCAGGCGAAGCGGGCCGGCCCACGGCCGCGGTCCCACCCCTTGGCGCGCTGGAACCCGGCGGCCAGACCGGCCACCGCGGTGACGGGGAGCGCGAGAAAGGCCAGGTACAGGGTGCCGTAGTAGAGGAACCTCGCGAACAGGGCGCCCACGAACACGAACGGCGCGGACACCACGGTGACCACCACGCCGCCAGCCGTGCACGCGACGCGCAGCCGCTTCTCGTCGGAGAAGAACGGCGGCACGGCGCACACCACCGCGCAGCCCAGGCCGAAAACGTACAGAACCAGCCCGCCCGGGCCGTACCCCCGGTGGATGCTCCACACCGGCAACAGGAACGCGACCGCCCCGACCCCGGACAGCCACCGGGCACTCACCGGCACCGCGGCCATGTTTCCCCCTTGCACAGCACCCTCTTTGAACGCGTTCGAATCTAGCACCCAGGAGACGACGCCACCCAGACGGACAAGTCGCCGAAGATCGCGGCAGGCACAGCGGGACGCGGCTCTCCGCGGAGAGCAGACGCATGCCGATCTCGTTGCGGCCCATCCCGAGGCTGTGGACCACAGCGGGCAGGCCGTGGCCGAAGGAACAGGCCGCGGGTTCCGCGTCCCGATGTCCTATGGCGAGTCCGCGAGCTGTGCGTTTCGTTGGATCCGCGCTCCGTGCCACCTTGATCGTTCCGGGTTTCGTGCCACTTCCCCGGGACGGTGTGCTGAAAGCTAGGTGACACGTCTGCTGCCTGACCGGCTTGCTGAGGCTTCAAGGAGCACTGTGCCGCGGCGGGTGCGTCGCATGGGCGTGGTGGAGCGGACCGTGCGAACAGAAGACGATGGCGATGGCTGGAGCCCGGAGCCGTCTGGAACGCCTCCGGCTCCGCCGCCAAGCGTCCGACCAGAACGACGTGGAGGGCGTCGCCGTAGGCGTACTTCTTGGTCAGACGAAGCGAGGCCTCTTGCGACGCTCGGGTCGTTTGTCCTGATCACGCCGGTTTGGGTAGCCGAACACCGCCGCCGGCGATGTCGCCGACCCCCCTCCCCCGGTAAGCGCCAGGGGCGGCGTCTCCGGGACGGTCGGGGAGGTCGGCCGAGATGGCGAGGTGACAGCGTTCGGCGTCAGGTCCTCGACGGTCGGGGAGGTCGGCCGAGACGGCGAGGTGACAGGGTTCGGCGTCAAGTCCTCGACTTTCTGGGAGCTCGGCGGAGACGTCGAGGAGACAGGG
>NZ_JBSFJC010000296.1:0-3508 GCF_053597855.1 Kitasatospora sp. NPDC001225 | reverse complement strand
GTCGCCGCCGAGGCCGGCGATGCGCTCGCCCTCGACGGCGAGGCGGTCGCCCTCGACGACGCCGCCGGGCAGGACCAGCCGGGCACCGGCCAGGGCAGTACGGTCACGGTCCGCGGTGGTCACGCGGTCACCTCCATGGAGAGCAGATCCCAGGCGAGCAGGCCCGCGCCCAGGGACGCGGCGGTGTCTTTGAGCATGGCGGGTACGACCTTCGGGGGCATCTGGAAGGTCAGTCGCCCGGTGACCGCCGCGCGCAGCGGAGTGAAGAGCGTGTCGCCGGCCTCGGCCAGCCCGCCGCCGACGATCACGGTGGACGGGTCGAGCAGGCTCTGGGCCAGCACGATGCCGTCCGCCAGGGCGTCGACGGCGCGCTGCCAGACCGCGAGGGCGCGGTCGTCCCCGGCGTCCACCGCGGCGGCGCAGGATGCCGCGTCGGCGTCGGGGTCGCCGCTGGTCTCGGCCCAGGCGCGGGAGACGGCGGAGGCCGAGGCCAGCGTCTCCAGGCAGCCGCGGGCGCCGCAGCCGCACTGCGGTCCGCCCGGGCGGACCACGACATGGCCGATCTCGCCGCCGTAGCCGTGCGCGCCGGCCTCGATCCGGCCGTCGATGCCGATGGCGCCGGCGATGCCGGTGCCGAGGGCGATGAACAGGAAGCGGTCGACGCCGCGGCCGGCTCCGAGCCGGCCCTCGGCCAGGCCGCCGGAGCGCACGTCGTGGCCGAGGGCCACCGGCATCGCGCCGCCGTCCGGTCCGGCCAGGCGCTCGCCGAGGAGCTTGCGCAGCGGGAGCTCGCGCCAGCCGAGGTTGGCGGAGAAGACCGCGATGCCGTTCTTCTCGTCGATCGTGCCCGGGACGGCGACACCGGCCGCGAGCGGGGCGACGCCGAAACGGCTGCGGCCCTCGTCCGCCAGGTCGGTGGCGAAGTCGAGGATGGCGGCGACGACGGCGTCCGTGCCGTGCTCCCGCCCGGTCGGTCGGCGTGCCTCGAACAGCACGGAGCCGTCCTGGGCGAGCAGCGCGGCCTTCATGCCGGTGCCGCCTACATCGAGTGCGATGACGTGCTTCACGGAGGACAGTTTCCCTTGGGCGGGTAGAAGAGGTCTAGTCCAGTTGTCGGATTGGTCTGGTCCATACTGGGTGAGCTTTGTCGCAGCTGCGGGGGTGTGCGCGGCTTTGCGCCGGGGTGCGGGGCGGGTGCGGACCGGGGTGAGTGGGGGTTTTGTTGCGCATTGTGCAATGACGCCGAGCACTTCGATAACTACTGGGGCGGCGCCGGGCGGTGGTGTGGACCGGTGGTCGACGGGTTTGGGAGTGTTGCGCGTCCCCCTGCCGGATTCCCCCGTTCCGGCTGCGTTCACCCCCCGTTCCATCCCCCCGAAGGCGGTACCCGCGTTGAACAGGCGCGTCCACGTTCCCACCCGTGTGCTCGGCGGTGCGCTGGCCGGAGCACTGGTCCTCACCGCGGTCAGTGCCTGCGGCGGGCAGGACGACGGGCCGGTCACCCTCAGACTGGTCGCCGCCGACTACGGGGAGAGCCCCGAGACCAGCTCCCAGCACTACTGGGACGCGGTCGCCAGGGACTTCGAGGCGGCCAACCCCGGGATCAGGGTCAGCGTCGAGGTGGACAGCTGGACCGAGATCGGCAAGAAGGTCGAGGACATGATCGCCGCCGGCAAGTCGCCGGACCTGCTCCAGACCGGCGGCTTCGCGGACCAGGTCGCGGCGGACCGGCTGTACCCGGCCTCCGACGTGCTCTCGGTGGACACCCAGGCCAGGTTCCTGGACACCTTCGCGCACGCCGGGCAGGTGGTCGGGACGCAGTACGGGATCCCGTTCGTCTCCTCCTCGCGGGTGCTCTTCTACAACAAGGCGGTCTTCCGGCAGGCCGGGATCACCCAGCCGCCGGCCACCTGGAACGAGCTGCGGCAGGACGCCGAGAAGATCAAGGCCAAGGTGCCGGGGGTGACCCCGTACGGGCTGCCGCTGGGGCCGGAGGAGGCACCGGCCGAGTCGATGCTGTGGACGCTGAGCGGCGGCGGCAGCATCTCCGACGACGTCGGCAACTACACCATCGACAGCGCCCAGAACCAGGCCACCTTCGGCTGGCTGAAGAGCAACCTGGTGGCCACCGGGCTGACGTACCCGGACCCGGGCAAGATGAACCGCACCCCGGTGTTCCAGGACTTCGCCGCCGGGAAGGTCGCGATGCTGAACGGGCACCCGACCCTGCTGCGGATGGCGACCGCCGGGAAGATCGAGTTCGGCACGGCGCCGATCCCGAAGAAGGACGGCGTCGGACGGACCGGGAGCCTCGGGGTCGCGGACTGGATGATGGCGCTGAAGGCGAACGGGCACAAGAACGAGATCAAGAAGTTCCTGGCGTTCGTCTACGGCAAGGACAACCAGCTGAAGTTCGACGAGCAGTACAACCTCCTGCCGGTCACCCAGGACGCGTTCGCCCAGATGTCGTCCGACCCCAAGCACGAGGACCTCAAGCAGTTCGCGGTCGGGCTCAGCAACGCGAGCTTCTACCCGTTCGGGGACCCGGCCTGGGGCGAGGTCAGCAACCGGATCAAGGCCGGGATCGGGCAGGCCGTGACGGGGGATCCGAAGCAGGTGCTCGAAGGACTGCAGGACGCGGCGGTGAAGGAAGCGGTGAAGGTCCGCAAGTAGCAGGCCGTCGGGGCCGGGGCGTGGTCCGCCCCGGCCCCGACGGGGCTCAGGGCAGCGTGATGGCGTAGGCCTTGCGGAGGGTCTCGTGGACCGTCCAGGTGGTGCGGTCGCCCTCGCGCAGCACCGCGCAGTCGCCCGGGCCGACCTCCAGGGTCGGGCCGCCCTCGACCTCGATCGTGGCCCGGCCGCTGAGCACCACGAACATCTCGTCCGCCTCGACGTCCGTGACCACGCCGGGGGTGATCTGCCAGAGACCGCGCAGGTGGCGGCCGTCGGCGGACTCGGAGAGCACCCTGCCGGTGACCTCGGGGGTGCCCGAGACGATCTGGGACGGGTCGAGCGGGTCGGGGTCGAGGTCGGCGGTCGGGATGTGCAGGGCGAAGCTCGGCGTGGTCATGGGGGTGACGGTAGCCGGGCGCGGGGAGCGGTGGGGCGAGCAGTGTGTGTCCGGGTCGCGCGCGAGAATGACACTCCGTAGCGGTGGACGGAGGTGTCGGCGGTGGGCGAGCTGAGCGAGCGGGACCGGGCGGTGCTGGCGCTGGAGGGGCGGCAGTGGCGGACGGCGGGGGCCAAGGAGCGGGCGATCCGGGAGGAGCTGGGGCTCTCCCCGACGCGGTACTACCAGGTGCTGAACGCGCTGCTGGACCGGGAGGAGGCGCTGGCGCACGCGCCGGTGCTGGTGAACCGGCTGCGGCGGGTGCGGGAGGCTCGGCGGGGGGCCCGTTGACGGGTGGGGGGTCGGGCTCTCGGGAGGGTGGGGGGCCGGGGGCGGCTCCGGGGGTGGCCGCTCCGGGGGCTGGATGATTTTCAGACTGCCAACCCTGGAGGTGGGGCG
>NZ_JBSFJC010000295.1:0-3560 GCF_053597855.1 Kitasatospora sp. NPDC001225 | reverse complement strand
GGCGACCACCAGCCCGGCCCGGGCCTCGCCGTCCCAGCCGACCGCGATCGCGGTGCGGCCGGCCGCCTCGGCGGCGGCCTTGGCGCGGGCCAGGGAGGGCGGCAGGTGCTGCGCGCGGTCGGCCAGCAGGGCCTCGCGCCCGGCGACCACCGCGCGCCCCGCCACGACCCCCTCCACGCCCCGCCCGGGCACGCTGCGGAAGTCCGCGACGGCGGGCAGGGCGCCGGCCTCGGCGGCGGCCTCGGCGACCGCCCGGGCGACCGGGTGCTCGGAGGCGTGCTCGACGGCGCCCGCCAGGCGCAGCGCCTCGGCCCGGTCCACGCCCTCGGCGGTGTGCACGGCGACCAGGGCCATCCGGCCGGTGGTGACGGTGCCGGTCTTGTCCAGGACGACGGTGTCCACCGTGCGGGTGGTCTCCAGCACCTCGGGGCCCTTGATCAGGATGCCCAGCTGGGCGCCGCGGCCGGTGCCGACCATGAGCGCGGTCGGGGTGGCCAGGCCCAGGGCGCACGGGCAGGCGATGATCAGCACGGCGACGGCCGCGGTGAAGGCCTCGGTAGAGCTGTCGGTGGCCAGCAGCCAGACCACCAGGGTGGCCAGGGCGATCAGGATGACGGCCGGGACGAAGACCGCGGAGATCCGGTCGGCCAGCCGCTGGGCGGCGGCCTTGCCGTTCTGGGCCTCCTCGACCAGCCGGGCCATCCGGGCCAGCCGGGTGTCCGCGCCGACCCGGGTGGCCTCGACCACCAGCCGGCCGCCCGCGTTGACGGTGGCGCCGGTGACGGCGTCGCCGACGGTGACCTCGACCGGGACGGACTCGCCGGTCAGCATCGAGGCGTCCACCGCCGAGGCGCCCTCGACCACCGTGCCGTCGGTGGCGATCTTCTCGCCCGGCCGGACCACGAAGCGGGTGCCGACCGTCAGCCGGTCCACCGGCAGCCGTACCTCGCGTCCCCCCTCCAGGACCGCGACGTCCTTGGCGCCGAGGTCGAGCAGGGCGTGCAGCGCGGCGCCGGCCCGGCGCTTGGAGCGGGCCTCCAGGTAGCGGCCGAGCAGGATCAGCACGGTGACGGCGGCGGCGGTCTCCAGGTAGAGCGTGGCCGAGGCGTCGGTGTCGCCGACCGAGAGCGAGAAGTCGTGGTGCGTCCCGGGCCGGCCGGCGTGGCCGCCGAACAGCGCCCAGCAGGACCAGCCGAAGGCGGCCAGGGTGCCGAGCGAGACCAGGGTGTCCATGGTGGCGGCGCCGTGCCGGAGGTTGGTCCAGGCGGCGCGGTGGAAGGGCAGGCCGCCGTAGACCACGACCGGGCCGGTGAGTGCGAAGGCCAGCCACTGCCAGTCGGTGAACTGGAGGGCCGGGACCATCGACAGCAGCACCACCGGGACGGCGAGGACGGCGCTGGTCAGCAGCCGGTCGCGCAGGGGGTCGGCGGGCTCGGGCCGGGTGGGGTGCTCGGGGGCGGCCGGGGGCGGGGGGAGCTCGGCGGTGTAGCCGGTGCGCTCGACGGTGGCGATCAGGTCCTCGACCGTGGTGCCGGGGCCGAAGTCGACCCGGGCCCTCTCGGTGGCGAAGTTGACGGTGGCCTCGACGCCGTCCATCCGGTTGAGCTTCTTCTCGATCCGGGCCGCGCAGGAGGCGCAGGTCATCCCGCCGATCGACAGCTCGACCCGGTCCCGCGCCCCGAGGTCCGGGGTGGACGTGCTCATGCGGATCAGCTCCTCGGTGCGGGTGGCCGGCGGGGCGCCGCGGCGGCCCCGCCGTGCCGGGTGGTTCAGGCGCTGCGGCCGACCAGCTCGTAGCCGGCCTCGTCGATCGCGGCGCGCACCTGCTCGTCGTCCAACGGGGCGGCGGAGGAGATCGTCACGGTCCCGGCCGTGGCGTCGGCGGCGACCCCGGTGACCCCGGCCAGGGCGGAGACCTCCTCGCTGATCGCCTTCTCGCAGTGGCCGCAGCTCATGCCGGACACGGTGTAGGTGATGGTGCTGGACATCGGGGGCCTCCGGGAGGTCCGGGCGGCCCGGGGTTCGCCCGGGGCGCGGCGCTGGCAACGACTGTTGTGACAACACCATACCCCTCCAGGGTATTCCGGGAGTGGTGGGGGTGGGGCGCCCGGATCGCCCGGGAACGCCGGGGGCCAGGGCCGGTCGGGCTTCCGCGGTGATCGTCCCTTATGTTCGGTATGTGTTTCCGCTCCGCCGCGCCCAGTCTCCCTCGGCTCCCACGGCAGCCGGACTGCCGCCGGACCGGCAGCGCGGCGCCCTGCTCGCCGCCGACCTCCAGGACGTGCCCTTCTGGCGGCGCGCCACCCCGGCGCTGATCGCCGTCCTGCTCGTCGGGCTCGCGGACTTCCTCTCCGGCAAGGACCGCTACCTGGCCCCGCTGATGACCGTGGTGCCGACCGTCGCGGCACTGACCCTGAAGCCCCGCGAACTGCTGCTGGTCTGCTCGCTCGGGCTGCTCACGGTGTTCGGGCTCAGCCACCACGACGAGGTCGACAACATCAACGACGCCCGCTTCCTGTACGGGGCGATGGTCAGCTACGTCGTCCTGACGCTGTTCTCGGCCTGGGTCGCCAAGATCCGGATGCGGCGCGCGGCGGCCTTCGCGGCCGTCAGCTCCGTCGCCGAAGCCGCCCAGCGGGCGCTGCTGCAGCTGCCCGGGCCGACCGTCGGGCCGCTGCGGCTCGCGGTGCGGTACGTGTCGGCGGCGGACGCCTCACGGATCGGCGGGGACCTGTACTCCGTACTGGAGACGCCGCACGGCACCCGGGTCGCGGTCGGGGACGTCCGGGGCAAGGGACTGGCCGCCGTGCAGACCGCGGCCGTGGTGCTGGGCGCCTTCCGCGAGGCGGCGTACGACGAGGCCGGACTGCGGGGCGTCGCGGCGCGGATCGAGGCCAGCGTCGAACGGCACGTGCCGGACGGGGAGTTCACCACGGCACTGTTCGCGGAGTTCCGTACGCCCGGGGCGATGGAGCTGCTGCAGTACGGGCATGTGCCGCCGATCCGGGTGGACCACGAGGGGCGGGCGCACGTGCTGGACGCGCCCGACCCGTGGGTGCCGCTGGGGCTCGGCCGGCTGGCGGCGGGGGAGCCGACCACCTGGGCCCAGCCGTTCGGGGCGGAGGACGTGCTGGTGCTCTGCACGGACGGGGTGATCGAGGCGCGGCACCGGACGAGCGGGGAGTTCTACCCGCTGGCCGAGCGGGTCGGGCCGCTGGTGCGGGGGGCCGCGCGCTCGGAGGGGGAGCTGGAGACGGCGGTCGGGCGGGTGTACGCGGACCTGCTGGCGCACACGGGTGGGGAGTTGCGGGACGACGCGTTGTTGCTGCTGATCGTGCGGACGGATGGGTGAGGGGGCCCTGCGGGGGTCTTCTGTGGGGGTGGGCTCTCGGGAGGGTGGGGGCCGGGGGTGGCTCCGGGGGTGGTCGCTCCGGGGGCTGGATGATTTTCAGACTGCCAACCCTGGAGGTGGGGCGTTCAGACCGTTGGCAGGGCGGTGACGTCCTGGCCCCGTACAAGCGGCCGGTGAACACCGTCTTCCAGAGCTACGCGCTCTTCCC
>NZ_JBSFJC010000294.1:0-3615 GCF_053597855.1 Kitasatospora sp. NPDC001225 | reverse complement strand
TAGTCGCGCCAGGCCGGGGAGCCGCTCGGGTGGGGGCTGGCCCGGACGAGCAGCACGGCAGCGGTCTCTGCTGCGCGGGCCACCGTGTGCGGGATCGACACCCACACGGCACCACGACTCCACCGCAGACGCTGGAGTCGTGCATCTAGGAGGAACGTTCATGCAAGCCCGGAAGATCGGCGCGGTCGCCGCGACAGCGGTGGCAGTCCTGGCGGCCCGCGACCTCGTCCAGAAGAGGCACGCGCTCCTCCGGAACTTCCCGGTCGTCGGCCACGCCCGGTACCTCCTGGAGACGATCGGGCCGGAGCTGCGGCAGTACATCGTGACCTCCAACGAGGAGGAGCGCCCGTTCAGCCGTGACCAGCGCACCTGGATCTACGCGTCGGCGAAGGAGGAGAACAACTACTTCGGCTTCGGCACCGAGGTCGACGTCGAGCACGTCCAGGGGCACGCCTACCTGAAGCAGCGCACCTTCGCCGGTGCCCTCCCCGACGCCCACGACCCGCAGGCACCGCTGCCCTCGGCCAAGGTGCTGGGCGGGCCGCGCGGGCGCGCCAAGGCCTTCCGGCCGGCCAGCGTGGTGAACATCTCGGCGATGAGCTTCGGATCGCTCTCCGGCGCGGCCGTCACGGCGCTCAACAAGGGGGCGGCGCTGGCGGGCACGATGCACAACACCGGCGAGGGCGGCCTCTCGCCGTACCACCGCAACGGCGGTGACCTCGTCCTCCAGCTCGGGACGGCGTACTTCGGCTGCCGCGACGAGAACGGCGCCTTCAACCTCGACAAGCTCAAGGAGGTCGTCGCCGGCGCCCCGGTCAAGGCGATAGAGATCAAGCTCTCCCAGGGCGCCAAGCCGGGGCTGGGCGGCATGCTGCCGGGCGCGAAGGTGACCCCGGAGATCGCCGGGATCCGCGGCATCCCGGTCGGCCAGGACTGCGCCTCCCCGTCGCGGCACACCGCGTTCGGCGACGTCGACTCGATGCTGGACTTCGTCGAGCTGATCGCCACCGAGACCGGCCTGCCGGTCGGGGTCAAGAGCGCAGTGGGGGAGGCGGGCTTCTGGCAGGAGCTCGCCACGCTGATGGCTCGCGGCGACCGCGGGGTCGACTTCGTGACGGTCGACGGCGGCGAGGGCGGCACCGGCGCGGCGCCGCGGATGTTCGCCGACTCGGTGTCGCTGCCGTTCCGGATGGGCTTCTCCCGGGTCTACGGCACCTTCGCCGAGCTGGGGCTGACCGACGACCTGACCTTCATCGGCTCCGGCAAGCTCGGCCTGCCCGAGAACGCCGCGGTCGCCTTCGCCCTGGGCGCCGACATGATCAACGTGGCGCGGGAGGCGATGCTGTCGATCGGCTGCATCCAGGCGCAGAAGTGCCACACCGACAAGTGCCCCACCGGCATCGCGACCCAGAACCCGTGGCTCGCCCGCGGCCTGGACCCGACGTCGAAGGCCGACCGGGCCGCCGCCTACCTGCGCACCCTGCGCAAGGAGCTGATGAAGGTCTCGTCGGCCGTCGGCGTCGCCCACCCGGCGCTCATCACCGCCGACGACATCGAGATCCTGAACGGCGACTACGAGGCCCGCACCCTGGCCGGCGTGTACGGCTACAAGGAGGGCTGGGGCGAGCTCGGCCCGGAGCTGGCCGAGGAGATCACGGCGCTGATGACCGCCGGGCCGGCCGTCTGATCCACCCTGCCGACCCCCGTCGGCCGGCGTCAGGTCCACCGCGACCCGGAGCGCCGACCGTACGGGGGTTCGGCGCTCCCCGGGGGATTGGTCCAGACCTTAAATGGTCCAGACCTATTGACGGGCCCCGCCGCCCCTCCTACGATCCGGACCGGCACAGCCCCACATGTCCCCCCACCTCACCCAAGCCGGGCGTCGCGCCCCCACGCGTCGGTCATGTCCATGGCGCTCGGCGGGAAGGGAGCACCACATGTTCCGTCGAAGGCCGAGTCGTCCACGCCCGCAGCAGGCGCCCGTGGAACGCGCGTCGCAGGCCCCCCGCACCGGCCGCGCCCGGCACGGGTCGAGCGTCCTGACGCGCTCCCTCGCCGGGGTGAGCGCCGCCGCCGTGATCGGCGCCGGCATCGCCGTGGCGGGCACCGTCACGGCCGGCGCCGCCACCCCCAACCTGGTGTCCAATCCCGGGTTCGAGAACGGGCTCTCCGACTGGACCTGTTCCGGCGGCTCCGGCGCGGCCGTCGGCAGCCCGGTCCACTCCGGCGCCTCCGCGCTCCAGGCCACGCCGACCGGCCAGGACACCGCCCAGTGCACCCAGACCGTCAGCGTGCAGCCCAACTCCCAGTACACGCTGAGCGCCTACGTCCAGGGCAGCTACGTCTACCTGGGCGCCACCGGCACCGGCGTCACCAACGCCTCCACCTGGACGGCGAGCAGCCCCTCGTACAGCCAGCTCAGCGTCGGCTTCACCACCGGGGCGAACACCACCTCGGTGACCGTCTTCCTGCACGGCTGGTACGGGCAGCCCGCGTTCTACGCGGACGACGTGGTGCTCACCGGCCCCGGCGGCAGCAGCCCAAGCCCCACCCCGACCACCGCGCCGCCGACCAGCACGCCGCCCACGACGACGCCGCCCACCAGCACCCCGCCCACCACCACGCCGCCGACGACGACGCCGCCCACCACGACGCCGCCGAGCGACACCTGCCCCACGAAGCCCAAGCCGTCGGGCAAGGTCCTCCAGGGGTACTGGGAGAACTGGGACGGCGCCCTGAACGGCGTCCACCCCGGCATGGGCTGGGTCCCCATCACGGACAGCCGGATGGCCGCGCACGGCTACAACGTCATCAACGCCGCCTTCCCGGTGATCCTCTCGGACGGCACCGTGCTGTGGCAGGACGGCATGGACAGCAACGTCAAGGTCTCGACCCCCGCCGAGATGTGCCAGGCCAAGGCGGCCGGGGCGACGATCCTGATGTCGATCGGCGGCGCCGCCGCGGGCATCGACCTGAGCTCCAGCACGGTGGCCGACAAGTTCGTGGCGACCGTCGTCCCGATCCTCAAGAAGTACAACTTCGACGGGATCGACATCGACATCGAGACCGGCCTGTCCGGCAGCGGCAACATCAACACGCTGTCCGCCTCCCAGGCCAACCTGATCCGCATCATCGACGGCGTGCTGGCCCAGATGCCCGCGGGCTTCGGCCTGACGATGGCCCCCGAGACCGCGTACGTCACCGGCGGCAGCGTCAACTACGGGTCGATCTGGGGCGCCTACCTGCCGATCGTCAAGAAGTACGCCGACAACGGGCAGCTGTGGTGGCTGAACATGCAGTACTACAACGGCAGCATGTACGGCTGCTCCGGCGACTCCTACCAGGCCGGCACCGTGCAGGGCTTCACCGCGCAGACCACCTGCCTGAACAACGGCCTGACCATCCAGGGCACCACCATCAGGGTGCCGTACGACAAGCAGGTGCCCGGCCTGCCGGCCCAGCCCGGCGCGGGCGGCGGCTACATGGACCCGGGGTCGGTCGGCCAGGCGTGGAACGCCTTCAGCAGGCCCCGCAGGCCGCCGGCCACGACTACACCGTCCGTGCCGGTGACACCCTGTCGACCATCGCCGCCGCCCAGGGCGTGTCCGGCGGCTG
>NZ_JBSFJC010000293.1:0-3634 GCF_053597855.1 Kitasatospora sp. NPDC001225 | reverse complement strand
GCACCGAGATCACCTCGCTGATCTCCGAGACGGTGGCGGGCTGGGACGCCGACGACGCCTCCCGCAAGATCGAGGCCAACGTCGGCCCGCGCGAGAAGGTCGAGTAGGTGTGGTAGACCTCCTCGCCGTCCCGCAGGAAGACGCTGACCGCGGGGAGTTCGTGGCCCCAGATGTCCCAGGGGCCGACGGCGGCCTCGTGCTCCTCCCTGGTCCGGAAGTTGATCAGGAGCGGGGTCACGGACTCGTCCAGCGTGGCGTGGAAGTCGTAGTTGAAGCGGCTCCCGTACGACGAGTAGTACGGGATGTCCCAGCCCATCCGCTCCTTGTACCGGCGGATCTTCTCCTGCGGCGCGCGGGAGACCAGCACCAGCGTGGTGTCCCGCTCGTGCAGGTGCGGCAGGTACCCGATCTCCCGGATCTGGAACCGGCAGCTGGGGCAGCCCTCCTCCCACTCCGGGTCGAACATCACGTGATGGACGATCAGTTGCCGGCGTCCCTCGAAGAGGTCGGCCAGGGACGCCTTGCCGTCGGGGCCCTCGAAGACGTAGTCCTCCTCGACCCGGACCATCGGGAGCCGCCTGCGCTCGGCGCTCAGCGCCTCCCGGGCGTGCGTGAACTCCTTCTCCCTGACCAGGAACTCCCGGCGGGCGGCGAGCCACTCCTCCCGCCCGACGACCCGGGGGAGCTCCGACTGCGGTTCCGTGTCCATGGTGCCGTTCTTCCTCTCGTGCGGTGCGGTGTTCCGTACTGCGGTGTTCCGTACTGCCGTGCTCCGTACTGCCGTGTTCCGTGCCGCGGTGTTCCGGGCCGCGGTGTTCCGCGGCGCTCTGCTGCGGCGGGTCATTCCACGGCCGTGGCGGTCGGTGCGGGCGACTCCTCCGCCGCCGGGGACACCGCCCCGGCCGCGGAGCGCGACCCGAGCGCGCCGAGCGCCAGGACACCGAGGGCGGCGACCAGGACGGCACTGACCACGGCGGCGGCGTTCAGGCCCGAGGTGAACGCGTCGCGCGCGTGCTCGAGCAGGCGCGCGCCCGCGTCCCCGGACAGCCGCCCGGCCTCCTGTGCGGCGGCCTCGACGCTCTGCCGGACGTCGGGGAGCGCGCCGGCCGGGGCCCCGGACGGGCTGAAGCCGTCCATCCGGGCACCGTAGACGGCGGCTCCTATGCTCCCCAGCGCGGCCACCCCCAGCGAGATGCCGAAGTCGCCGCTGGTCTGCGAGAGCGCCGCCGCCGCCCCGGCGTTCGCGGGGGGCACGGAACCCACCACGAGGTCCTGGCCGAGCGCGCCCACGAACCCGATCCCGAGGAAGACCAGGATGATGCCGCCCACCAGCTGGGACAGCCCGTCCGAGGTGTCCAGGACGGCGAGCAGCGCGAAGCCGACCGCGGCGAGGCCCATGCCGGCGGCGATCACCACCCGGGGGGTGAACCGGCGTGCGGCGAGCGGCGCCAGCATGCTCCCGACCACCATCGCCAGCGAGGACGGGACGAGCCACAGGCCCGCGTGCAGCGGGGTGAACCCCTCGACCGACTGCAGGTACCGGCTGATCAGGAACATCACCCCGCCCTGGGTGGCCACCCCGAGCATCAGGATCACCAGCGCCGCGGTGAACGCGAGCCGCTTGAAGAGCCGGACGTCGAGGAGCGGGTCGGCGAGCCGGCGCTGCCGCGCCACGAACACGGCCCCGAAGGCCAGGCCGGCGACGGCCGCGGCCGCGCCCAGCGGCTGGACCCCGTCCCGGGCCATGTCCTTGATGCCGTAGACCAGGGGAAGCATCGCCAGCAGGGACAGGGCGACGCTCAGCGGGTCCGCGCCGCGGACCTGCGGGGAGCGGTACTCGGGCAGGAACACCGGACCGACGGCCAGCAGCAGCACCATCACCGGGATGGCCAGCAGGAACACCGAGCCCCACCAGAAGTGGCTGAGCAGCGCGCCGCCGATGACCGGCCCGGCGGCCGCGCCGCCCATGAAGCAGCTCATCCACACCGCGAAGGCCATGCCGCGCTGCCGCGGGTCCTGGAACATGTTGCTGATCAGCGCCAGCGTGGAGGGCATCAGGGTGGCCCCGGCGACGCCCATCGCGGCGCGCGCCGCGATCAGCATGCCCGGGCTGGTCGACCAGGCGGCCACCGCCGAGGCGATCCCGAAGGCCACCGCGCCGTACAGCAGCAGCTTGCGGCGGCCGACGCGGTCACCCAGCGTGCCCATGGTGACCAGGAAGCCGGCCGTCAGGAAGCCGTACACGTCGGTGATCCACAGCTGCTCG
The DNA here is from genome assembly GCF_053597855.1 of Kitasatospora sp. NPDC001225. Classification (NCBI taxonomy): domain Bacteria; kingdom Bacillati; phylum Actinomycetota; class Actinomycetes; order Kitasatosporales; family Streptomycetaceae; genus Kitasatospora; species Kitasatospora sp. NPDC001225. Next base: position 1,368 of record NZ_JBSFJC010000293.1, on the reverse strand, counting down.
GTGGCGCCGGCCCCGAGGTCGTCGGTCAGGCTGGGCAGCGCCAGGTAGGTCACGCTGAGATCCAGCGCGAGCAGGAGTGTGGGCAGGGCGAGAACCGCCAGGCCCGTCCACTCGCGGCGCCCCGCTCGCGGCGGGGAGGCCGCGGTCGTCGGCGAGGTCATGGGTACGTCCTCCAGAGTCGGGTTGTACGGGACGGAACCGCCCCCGGAGGGCGTCCGTCACCCCGGGGTCGGAGCCGCGGCCTGCGATCCGACATCCGCTTCGCTATCGTCGTCCACGAAGTTCCGGAACAGGCCGCGGAGGACGTGCGTGAAGTACATGCTGCTGATCTACAGCGACCCGGTGGTGTGGGAGGCGCTCACGGAGGCGGAGCGGGCCTCGCTCGGCCCCGAGCACGCGGCGCTGATCGGCGAACTGGAGGCGTCCGGGGAGTGGGTCGGCGGCTCGGTGCTGGCTCCCCCGGAGCGGAGCCGGGCGGTGCGGGTCCGCAACGGCGCGGTGCAGGTCGTGGACGGTCCGTTCGCCGAGGTCAAGGAGCACCTGGCGGGCTACGACATCGTCGACTGCGACGGCATGGAGCGGGCGGCGGAGATCGCCGCCCGCATTCCCGACGCCCGGCTGGCCCGGGTGGAGATCAGGCCCATGGTGGGGCCGGAGGCGTGACCGGAGGGGCCCGGCGGCCCTTCCCTCAGGCGGACACCGGGAGCCGTCGCCGCGGCTTCCGGTCCAGCCAGAGCTGCACGAGGACGAGGTTGACCATCCAGCCGAGCCAGCGCGCGACCTCGAACAGGTAGTCGAGCGGGACGGGCGCACCCGTGTGGACCATGACGTCGACCATGGCGCGGCCCCACAGCACGCCGGCGGCGAGCGCGAAGCTCCGCAGCATCCACCGGCGGTGCTCGGCCCAGCGGTGCCGGCGGGCCGCCACCGTCCCGGCCACCGTGGTCGCGATCCACAGCAGCGCCTGGAGCGCGATCCCGATGTCGCCGCGCCACTCGGGCATCAGCGGCATGATCACCAGCGCGGTGACGGCACAGGGCAGGGCGCCGGCGTACACGTAGAGCCGGCCGCTGAGCCGGTGCACCCGCGGGCGGGTCCGCCGCAGCCCGGGCCACAGCTGGAGCACGACGGTGACCAGCGCGATCGACCCGAAGGCGATGTGCGCCACCAGGACCGCGTAGTGCCACGGGACCTGGGGGTCCAGGTTGATGCGCGCCTTCGCCGGATCGAAGCGCAGGTAGGGCGGGAGCTCGTCGACGAGGAAGAGCCCGACGAGCAGGGCGAGCAGCGCGGCCCACCGGCGGGCGGAGGCCCGCCCCGCGCCCCGCCCGCCGTCCGCGCCCCCTCCGCCGGACTCGTCCCGCCCGC
>NZ_JBSFJC010000292.1:0-3678 GCF_053597855.1 Kitasatospora sp. NPDC001225 | reverse complement strand
TAACACGCTTCCCGACCCCTCGGGTTTTCCGTTGTGGGGGTTGGGTGTTCGCCCGGCGCAGCTCGTCCGGCGCCGGACGCCCCACCGGCAGCACCCCGTGGCGGCCGGCCTCGGCCAGCCCCGGGTGCTCGGCGAGCAGCGGGCCGCACTGGTCGGAGCGGACCACCAGCACCACCCGGCACCGGGCCGGCGCCGCCACCGGCAGCCCGTCCGACGCCCCGTCCGGATCGCCCGCGGCGGTCGCCACCAGCGCGTCCAGGAAGCGCGCCCGCTCGGCGGCGTCCCGGCAGCGGGTGCGCAGCTGCTCGGCCTGGTCGACCACCAGGACCGGGTCCCCGGCCGTCGGTCCGGACCCGCCGCGCCTCGTCTCCCCGGCCCGCTGCCCGAGCCGGGCGAGCGCGAGCGCGTACGCCTCCATGGGTCGTTCACCGGGGGTCAGCAGCGCCACCGGGACACCGCCGTCGGCCGGGGGCCGGCCCGCTCCGCCCCCGGCCCCGGGTCTCCCGGTGGTGGCGCCGGTGACGGCACCGGTGGCGGCGGGCGCGCCGAGCCGGGCCAGCAGACCGGCTCTGACCAGCGAGGACTTGCCCGCCCCGGACGGCCCGGAGACGATCACCAGCCGCCGTTCGGCCAGCAGGGCGACCAGCCGGTCCAGCAGCGCCTCGCGGCCGAAGAACCGCTCGGCGTCGGCCGCCTCGAACGCGGCCGCGCCCGGGTAGGGGGCCCGTCCGACGTCCTGGGCGCGCCGCCGGGCGCACTGTTCGGCGGCCAGTTCGGCGGCGAGCAGCTGCCAGCGGTGCCGCCACTCCCGCACGTCCCCGCCGCAGGCCTGCACGTAGGCGAGGGTGACGGCGAGGCTGGGCAGCCGCCGCCCTCCCGCGGCCACCGACAGGCTGGCCGCCGAGCAGTGCGCCCGCAGGGCGAGTTGACGGTACGGCGGACGTCCGGCGCGCTCCCGCAGGGCCCGCAGATCGCCCGCGAAGCGCAGCAGCGGCCCGTCCCCGGGGTCCAGTGGACTTTCCCGACGCGGCACGACGGCCCCCCTTCTCCGTTGAAGCGGTGTCCTGAAACCTTGAGTGCCCACGCGCCACACGCGCCGCGTGCGCCTCGTGTCCATCCCCCCGTTGATTCATCATGCACAGGACCGTTGGCGTCAAACAATGGTGCGTACGGGTCGGTTGTTCCGAGTTGATGTTCAATGTCCAGCCGTACGGCGCCGAACAAAGCCGGTGGGATAGAACCGGAACCCGCAGCCCTCGCTGACTTCGGAGACATCCATGAGGTTCACGCGGTACTGCCGTTCCCTCCTGTCCACACCCGCGATGGCGGTGGAGCGGTACACCAAGAGCCACCAGTCCGGGGCCGACATCGCCATGGTCGATCTGGAGGATTCGGTCCCACCCACCCGGAAGGAGGAGGCCCGCCGGCTCGCCGAGGAGTTCTTCGCCCTCCCGTCCACCAAGCTCGCGCGCAGCGCGGTGCGCATCAACACCCTGTCCGGGCCCGACGGTCTGCGCGACCTGATCGCCATCGCCCGGTACCGGGTCAAACCGGACCTGGTCCTGATCCCGATGACGGAGTCCCCCCGGGACATCGAGATCGCCGCCGGCGCGCTCGGCGCGGACTGCCCGGAGACGGAGTTCCTGGCCGTCGTGGAGACCCCGCTGGGCATCGAGAACGCGCCCGCCGTCGCGGCCGCCGGGCACCGGCTGCGCGGGCTGGTCTTCGGCTCGGCCGACTACGCCTTCGCGGTCGGCGCCCGGCTCTCCTGGGAGGCCCTGGCCCACGCCCGCGCCCGGGTGGTCAACAGCGCCCGCGCCGCGGGGGTGGAGGCGATGGACGCGCCGTTCTTCGAGGTCACCGACCTCGACGGGCTGCGCCGGGAGGCCGGGCTCGCCCGGGACTTCGGGTTCAGCGGCAAGATCGCCGTCCATCCGCGCCAACTCGAGCTGATCAACGCGACGTTCAGCCCCGACGAGGAGCTGCTGGCGCGCGCCCGCCGGGTGGTCGCGGCGGGCCTGGAGAACGGCCGCTCGGTCACCGTGGTGGACGGCGTGATGGTCGGCATGCCGTTCTTCGAGGCCTCGCAGCGCCTGATCGAGCAGTTCGACCCGCCCCGGCCCGGCGGACCGCACGACCCGCAGCACCACGCGCCCACCGACACCCCGAACCACACGACGGAGAAGTGACGATGACCGAAGAATCCATCCTCGGCCCGCGCCGGTACCGCAACGCCGAGGCCATGCTGGCGAGCGCCGACCCGGTCTGGCAGGCGGCGGCCGCCAACGGCCTGATCGGCGTCACGGTGGACTCGGAGTCCAACAACCGGCTGACGGTCCGCGAGACCGGCCACGAGTTCGCCAACATGGTCTCCTGCTCGTACCTCGGCCTGAACAACCACCCCGCGGTCCTGGCCGGCGCGGTGGACGCGCTGACCGAGGCCCGCGGCACCTCGCTGGTCCTCTCCACCACCAGGATCCGGCACAACCTGCTGGTGCGGCTGGAGGAGGAACTCGGCGAGCTGTTCGGCGCGAACATCCTGCCGGGGGCGTCCTGTACCACGCTCACCGCCGGCATCCTGCCGCTGATCGCCTCCGGCCACCTGGACGGCACCTGCCAGGGCGGCGGCGGCCCCCGGGTGATGGTCTTCGACCGCTTCTGCCACTTCTGCATGGCGTACATGAAGCCGATCTGCGCGGACGAGTCGCTGGTGCTGACCTGCCCGCACAACGACCTGAACTACCTGGAGGACATCTGCCGCAAGTACCCGCGGGTCGCCTACGTCGCCGACGGCGCCTACTCGATGGGCGGCACCGCGGCCCTCGACGGGCTGCTCGAACTCCAGGACCGCTACGGGCTGTTCCTCTACATCGACGACTCCCACTCGCTGTCCATCGCGGGCGAGCGCGGCGAGGGCTACGTCCGCTCCCGGCTGGAGATGAACCCGCTGACGGTGATCACCGCCAGCCTCGGCAAGGCCTTCGGCACCAGCGGCGGCGTCGCGATGCTCGGCAACCGGGAGCAGTTCGAGTTCCTGCACCGGCACGCCGGCCCGATCGGCTGGTCGCAGAACATCCCGCTGCCGATGGTCGGCGCCTCGCTGGCCAGCGCCGCCATCCACCGCTCCCCCGAACTGGCCGAGCTCCAGGGCGCGCTGGCCCGCAACATCGAGCTCTTCGACGAGCTGCTGCCGACCACCTTCGCGGGCAACGGCCTGCCGGTGCGCCGGGTCGACGTCGGGGAGGCCGAGCGGGCGGTCAAACTGTCCGCCCAGCTCTTCGAACGCGGCTTCTACAGCTCCGCGGTGTTCTTCCCGATCGTGCCCAAGGGCGAGGCCGGACTGCGGCTGATGCTGCGCGCCGACATGGACGAGCGGCTGATCCGCGAGTTCGCCGGCCACGTCAAGGAACTCACCGCCGACCTCTAGGACCCGGGAGCAACCGCCATGGAAGGAACCGAACCCGCCGGCTACCGGCGGATCGGCGAGCGCCGCTACCGCGAGGTGGTCGGGCGCTACTACGAGGAGTTCGAGGTCGGCGAGGTGGTCGAGCACCGCCCCGGACGGACCGTCACCGAGCTCGACAACGTGCTGATGAGCATGCTGAGCATGAACGACGCCCCGCTGCACATCGACGCCGCCTACAGCGCCCACACCCCCTGGGGGAAGCCGATCGTCTC
>NZ_JBSFJC010000291.1:0-3700 GCF_053597855.1 Kitasatospora sp. NPDC001225 | reverse complement strand
GACATGACAGCCACACCCGGCATCCCTGGGTGCCCTGATCTTACGAATGACCAGAACGATCCCACGAAGAAAGGTATGGATCGCATGAACGGCACCCCCGCGAGCGTCGTCGAGGCGGCGTTCCGCTACTACCGGTCGCAGGACCGGGAGGCGGCCCTGCCGCTGTAAGCCGAGGACTTCACCTTCACCAGCCCCCAGGACGACCGCATCGACAAGGCCGCGTTCTTCGAGCGCTGCTTCCCCACCGCCCACCGGTTCACGGAGCAGCGGCTGCTGCGGGTGATGCCCGCCGACGAGGAACTCGTCTTCGCCTACTACGAGTACGAGCTGACCACGGGGGGCCGCTACCGCAACGTCGAGGCGATCACGGTCCGGGACGGGCTGATCCGGGACGTCCAGGTCTTCTTCGGCGGTCGGCAGCCGGCTCCGGGAACGCCCGCGACGCCGTGAACCGGCCGCTCCACCAGCCTACTTGATCGTCCGGGCGGTCCCCGGGCGGCCCAGGGGGAGGAGGTACTGGACGGGTTCGCCGAGGTCGTCGAGGGCGAGGAGTTCGTGGGCCAGGTCGTCCTGGAGGCCGCCGAGGGGGGTGGTGCCGAGGCCGAAGGCGGCGGAGGTCAGCAGGAGGTTCTGGGTCAGGTGGCCGGCTTCGAGGAGGCCGAGGCGCAGGGCGCGCAGGCCGTAGCGGCGGCGGAGGTGGGCGAGGTCGAGGTGGACGGCGAGGACGGCGGGGGCCCGGTCGATGCCGATGGCGTCCGGGTCGTCGGCCGGGCGGGAGAGGTAGGAGGAGAGGGCCTTGAGGTCGTCGAGGGCGGGGGCCGGGCCGATCGGGCGCAGGCTGCGGTGTTCGGGGAGGCACTGGTAGGTGCCGGCGGGCAGGCCGTCCACGGCGAGGGCGAGCAGGCGCAGCCGTACGGTGTGCAGGGCGCCCGCGCTGGGGTACGGGCGGTGCCCGGTGTCGGGGTTGGCGGCGTAGGCGGACCAGAGCAGGCCGCCGAGGGTGCCGGCGGTGAGCGGGCCGGTCAGCGGGCCGCGGGTGGAGTGGCGGGTGCGCAGGGCGTCGGCGAGGGTGACGGGCGGCAGCGGGTCGGCGGGCAGCGGGAGGTCGCCGGGGCGGGGGCGCGGGGCCGGGTGGTGCGGCAGGTCGCGCAGGGCGGTGTCCTCGGGGCGGCCGATCTGGAACTTGCTGCGTTCCAGGTACTGGTGGTCCGGGGCGTGGTGGTCGGCGGGGAAGAAGGTGAACGGCTGCCCGGTCTCCAGCAGGGTGCGGGCGGCGAGGCGGCAGACCGCCCGCTCCTCGTCGGGGCCGACGCCGAGCCGGTTGAACAGCATGTGCAGCTGGGAGGCCCAGATCCAGGAGAGGCGCTCCTCGGCGTCGGCGGAGGCGTCGGCGTCAGCGGAGGCGGGGACGGCGGCCCGCATCCGGGCGGCGGCCTCGGCGACCCGCGCCGCCCAGTCGGCGAGCCAGGGTGCGGCCGTGCCGGCGTCCAGCGCCGTGCGCAGGGCCCGGGCGCGGTGGGCCAGCGCGGTGCGCTGCCGGGCGAACACGGTGTTGACCCGGACGTGCACGGCGGCCCCGGGCAGCGGCCGGAACTCGGTGACCCACCGCCAGGAGGCGGCGTGGCGGCGCAGCCAGCGGGAGGCGGCGAGTTCGTCGAGGCCGAGGGCGTGGGCGGTGGTGTGGGCGAGGTCGAGGGCGAGCGGCAGCCGGTCCCCGGGGGCCGCGCGGAGGGCGTCCAGGGCGGCGAGGGCGGTGCGGGTGGAGTGGGTGAACACCTCCTCGGCGATCGGCAGCATGGCCGCGCCGCCGTAGCGCTCGGTCTCGGGCTGGTACGGGACCTCCGTGACCTCGCCGTGTCCGCCCGCGAAGGGGCCGTCGGGCGGGGTGCGGCGGGCGGCGCGGCGGGTGAGCTCGGTGGCCAGGTCGGTCAGGTGGGCGGGCGCCGGGCCCGGGCCGCGGAGGCGGATGCGCAGGTGGGGGCCGCCCTCGCCGTAGCGGATGAAGAACCAGTCGGTGTCGGCGTGCCCGGCCATCAGCGGGGCGAGGTCCTCGGTGAGGAAGGCGTCGGCCTCGGGGGCGGTCAGCGGCAGCGCGAGGTGCAGGCTGTGCCAGCGGGCGGCGGGCGGCGCTTGGGTGGTCATCGCGGTCCTTCCGGGCGGCTACGGGAACGGGCGGCTACGGGAACGGGTGCGGGTGGAGCGGGAGTTCGTCGTGCCGCAGGGGCGCCGGGGTGCGGCCGAGGCGGTACGGGACGTCCAGGAGGCGGGGCAGGCCCCGAGTGCGGCGGTTGGCGTGGCCGAAGGTCATCGGCAGGGTGCCGGGGACGACGACCTTGGCGCAGTGCAGGCCCAGCCGGTCGCGGACGCCGGGTTCGTCCTGGGTGACCGCCAGGACCTCCAGGCCCTCCCCCGCCAGCCGGGCGACGGTCCGCTCCAGCAGCGCGGTGAGGTCGCCGACCGGTGCGGGGGCGCCGGGCCACCGCTCGGTCCAGGGCACCGGGGGCAGGCCGACGGCGAAGAGGAAGTCGAGGCGGGGCTGCGCCTCGGGCAGGGCGTTGAGGCCGACGTGGTCGTCCAGGGTGACGACCAGGTCGGGGCGATCCAGCATCGGCCGCAGCCGCCGCGGGTCGCGCGGCCCGCCCGGGGCGGTGGCGCGGTGCGGCGCCTCCTGGACGTTGGTGACCACCTCGGCGACGGCGGAGCGGATCGCCGCCAGGGGGTCGTGATGGGCTCCGGCGGCCAGGAAGGTGCGCGGGGCGTCGGGGTGGTCGCCGCGGTGGCGGCAGAGGGCGAGCACGGCGGGGATGCCGAGGTCGTTGGTGGCGTCGAGCAGGGTCAGCCGGTAGCCGAACAGCCGGGCGCGGTCGGCGAGTTCGGCGATCCGCGGGTCCTCGGTGGGGACGGCGACGCCGGGCAGCGGGGTGCGGGCGTACCAGGCCATCAGGAAGGCGTCGCGCTCGGCGACCTCGAACAGGCCGTAGAGCGCGGCCTCCTGGGGGCTGTTGCCGAGTCCGCAGCCGTTCGAGGACTCGTAGACCACCCGGGGGCGGTCGCGCCCGGGCACGTCCCAGTAGGCGACGTGCTCCGGGACGGCGACCGGGCGGCGGTGGGTGAGCGACCAGCCGTGCACCCAGTCGAGTACCAGCTCGGGGGTGTACGGGACGGTGGCTACGGCGGGGTGCCCCGGCGGGGCGTCGTCGGGCAGGCCGAGCCGGGCCGGGTCGAGGACGGCTCCGGGCCCGCGCTCGGCGACCAGGTCGGCGTACGAGGCCCGCAGGGCGGTGCGGCGCCCGAGCGGCCGCATGCCCGCGTACCGCTCCACCGCCTCGAACAGCGCGACCCGTTCGCTGGCGCGGAAGTCCGCCGCCCGCCCGTAGCCGCCGTCGTCCAGCGCCCGGCCGTCCGTCACCCAGGCGGTGGTGAGGGCGAAGGCCGAGTCCTCGGTACGGAACAGCCGGCGGACCGGGCCGAACCGCTCGTCGTACAGTTCGGCCCTCAACTGCCCCGCTTCCGTACGGTCGTTGGGGCCGCGCAGGACGGCCGGGTCGGGCAGCGGGCGGGGGGTGGCGGGCAGCCGGGCGGCCTCGGGGGTGTCGGCGGGCAGCGGGTGGCAGACCTCGCAGCCGCCGACCGGGCGGACCCGGTGGGTGGACCAGGTGGCCCGGCCGCCGTGCACCACGTGGACGGTGGCGGCGGAATC
>NZ_JBSFJC010000290.1:0-3702 GCF_053597855.1 Kitasatospora sp. NPDC001225 | reverse complement strand
TCGGGCTGCGGGGTGTCGAAGACGTGGGCCTCGGACCGGACCGTCCCGTCGGCCATCCGGACCCTGTCGACCCGGTAGTACCCGGCGTCCTTCAGTTCCTTGAGGGCCCGTCGGATGGCGCCCCGCCCCTGTGGACTGCTGTCCGCCATCTGCCGCCCGTCCTCCCGCCACCCGTCGGGGCGGGAGAGCAGGTCGGCGAGGAGGCCACGAGCGGTGTAACTCAGCCGCCGGTCCTGCAACAGGCCGTTCGGAAGCACGCTGAACGCGCGCGAATGAACGCTACGATGAATCCGCATCTGGAGCTTCGTTCTCCTGGTGCCTGACCCCGGGGTGTTCCACCACCGCCGGGGTCTCCTATGTTCTGTTGATGATGCGGAAAGTAGCACAGCGACTACGAAGAGTGCGAACCGTTCGAGCGTGAAGCCCAAGCCCCCCGCACCGAGTGCGCCCCCACGCCGGGCGAGGTGTTCAGGAGCACCGAGCGAGTCGATGCGGGCCGAGGTAGTAGGACAGGGCGGCGTGCGACGGCCCGTCCGGAACCCCGCCGCTCGTCAGCAGCTTCACCACCTCGCCCTCCGGGACCCACTCCACGCGACTCGCCTCGGAGACGTCCTCGGGCTCGCCGATCCGGATGCAGTCGGTGACGTGGTAGGCGTGGAAGTGGGCGTCGCCGATGCCGGCCATGGCGTCGTACTCGGTCAACAGCTCGGCCCGGCCTGGACGCCAGCCGGTCTCCTCCTCGACCTCGCGGACGACGGCCGCCGCCGGCTCCTCACCGGGCTCGACCCAACCGGCCGGCACCTCCCAGCCCCAGCGGCCGGTGATGAACCGGTGCCGGTAGAGGAGCAGGAACTCGCCGGCCTCGTTGGTGACGACGGCGGTGGTCGAGGAGCGGGGGTAGCGGACGACGTGGTGGTCGATCCGGCCGACACCGGGGATGTCGACGTCATCGAGCCAGACCTCGACCCACGGACTCCCGAACACCTGCCGACGCCCGAACACCTCCCACTCCACGAGCGGTCCCTCCCTCACACGCGCACCAGTTGCGTTCCCGACCCTCTCACGCGTGCGGTCTGCACGGGCACGACCGGTTCGCCGCTGGTCATGCCCTGGTCTCCCGTACCGTTCGGGCCGGTCCTCGGCCGCCCGCCATGGGGCGGGCGCGTTCGAGGAGCCCGCGCACGTGGGGGTTGCGGCGGTGCGGCCGGGTCGCGGAGAGCATCGAGCGGAAGCGGTCGTCGGCCCGGCCGGACTGGATGGTCGGATAGTCGTCCAGGGCGAGGTGCCAGTTCTGGACGGCCTCTTCCAGTCGGCCGGCTCCGAGCTGCCACTCGGCGAGCATCGAGCGGTGACGCACACGGCCCCGGCGATAGACCGCAGGCCGGATCTTCGCGGAGTGCTGCAGTGCGCGGATCGCGCTTTCACGGTCACCGAGCTCGTAGTTGACCTGGGCGATGTGGTACGAGAGCGTGGCGGGATCGTAGGAGCCGAACGCCTTCTCTTTGGACTCGGCCCGCTCCATCGCGACTTCCGCTGCCCGCAGATGGTGCAGGGCTCCGGCCCTGTCCCCGGTCTGGGCGAGGGCATGGGCCTGCTGACCGGCGAGGAAGGCCCTCATGCGGGGGCCGGCCTGTGGGGAGGCGGAGGAGGCTGCTTCCGCGAGTCGCAGGGCGGCGCTGCCGTGGCCGAGGTCGACGGCCTGAACGCTCATGCCCCGCAGGGTGGTGCAGTACGTGAGGTGGTCGCCCGCGTGCCCGGCCAGCTCCAGGGCCTTCAAGTAGTAGCGCTGGGCCAGGGAGTCGTGGCGTTCGTCCACGGCCATGTAGCCGGTCAGGTAGCAGTGGTCGGCGGCGGCCGACAGCATGGCCTTGCGGACGTCCTCACCGGCGTCCGCCCGCAGGTACGGGACGATCGTGTTGACCAGGAACGAGGCGGCCATCGGACGGGTCATCCGGCCGCCGAACTGGTCGTCCAGGTCGCTGATCCGCTCGGTCATCGCCGCGACCGCCTGGACCTCCGCCATGCCGATCCGCAGGTGGGGGTCGGTCCGCAGTCTCTCGAAGCGGCCCACCACGTCGGGCCAGCCGGGGATGGTGAGGGCCACCGAGTAGAGGCCGGCCGTGAGGATTCCGCGCCGGGACGGGTCCATATCGAGGCTCCCCAGGTCGATCAGCCCTGACACCGTATCCGTCGGCTGGTCAACAGGGGTAGGTGTCCCGCGGAATCCGGCCTCGACGGCGGTGATCGGCCGCTTGAGCCTCCGCGCCAGTGTCTCCAGGACGACCGGCAGGGCCTTCGCCGTAGGCGAGGTGCCGCTGAGCCAGTGGGAGACGGCCGAGGCGTCGTACTTCAGCCGCTGCCCGGTCTCGGTGCCGGTCCGGTTGACGGCCCGAGCCAAATCGCCGTTGCCCCAGGCGGCTTCGGCCATCAGTGAGGCGAGCCTGTGGTTCGGCCCACGGTCGGTTCGCACGACAGTTCCCCCTGGCAGGTGGGTTTCAAGGGTTTCAACGTCCGGGCGCGCCCCGACCATAGCCGACCGCAGGGCATGGATGTTGACTGTTCGTCATCGGCCAATCACCAGTCGTGGTGCGAATGGTCCCGTCCGCGTTCCCCTTCGAGGTGCCCCCATGCTGATGTCCCGCCGCCCGCGCATGTTCGTCGCACGCCTCGACGCGCGGACCGAATCCGCTCCCCTGGCCCGGTACTTGCTCCGGGCCTTCCTCTCCGGGCTGCCCTCCGGGGACCGCTACCGCGACACCGCCGAACTGCTCCTCGGCGAGCTCTTCGCCAATGCCGTCCTGCATTCCGACGCCCCCGACGACCGCCACATCGAGGTCCGCTTCGCTCTCACCGGCTCCCGCTTGCGCCTCGAAGTCCACGATGCCGGCACCGGACGGCCGATCCTCCGGACCGCCGTCCCCGACGATGAGAAGGGGCGCGGTCTGTTCCTTGTCGACGAACTTGCCGAACGGTGGGGTTGCGCCGCCCGCCCTTGTGGTATCGGCAAGTTCGTCTGGGCCCATATCGCCCCCGTCACCACCCTCGCCTGAGAGCCGCTTCTTCCATGAACCTCGTCACCCTCGCCCGGCACACCCTCTCCCGTGGGGCCACCCCGGCCGCGACCTACGCCCTCCTGGCCCGCCTCGGCCACCCGCCCCTGCCCGTCGCGCGCGCCGTCTGCCTCGCACTCGACATCCCCCACGCCGAAACCACCCGCCGCCTGGCCGAGTGCTACGACGCCCTCCTCGCCGACCCCCGCCCCGACACCGAGACCGACACCGGCGAACTCCTCGAAGCCCTCGGCGTCTTCGACGTCCCCAAGTCGCTCACCGACACCGAACTCGCCGTCGTCGAACACTTCCTCGTCGCCATCGACGCCATGGGCGGCATCCGACCGGGCCACCACCACGGCCTCCAACGCTGGTTCACCACCGGCAACCTCATCTCCGCGTACCTCTCCCTCGCCGCCGCCCACCCCCTTCCCCGCACCGGGGACCCCGCCCTCTACTGGACCACCCTCGTCACGGCCGGCGAACTCCTCGCCACCACGCTCCCCTCCGACCGCCGCATCACCTACGCCCTCACCCGCTGCCGCGCCCGCGCAACCCACCCGTAAGCGCGGGAAGTCGGCCCGGCCGACTTCCCGCGCAGGAGTGGACCGGGGGGCCGAGAAACGGGGGGAGCAGAGAGGGAGAGGGGGCG
>NZ_JBSFJC010000289.1:0-3730 GCF_053597855.1 Kitasatospora sp. NPDC001225 | reverse complement strand
GTAGTCGATGCCGCCGGCCGGACGGATCCGGGGCCTGCGGGCCGAGAACCTTTCCCTCGACGGGGGACCGCAGCCGCTCCCGGTCACACCGGGGGTGACCGGAACGGACCCGCACGCCGGACCATTACCGGGGTTCGATCACGACCGAACTGTGGAAGGTCCCGTTCATCGAGCTGTAGATGCACCTTCCGGACTCGGTCGTCACCGAGACGCCGATCGACTTCGCATGCAGATTCACAGCACTCGAGCGGAATGCCGTGTACTTCACCTGGAAGAGGCCGCTTCCCGTCTGGGTCACGCTCTTGTTGTCCGAGCACCACCAGTTGATCTTGTCGCCCCCCGCGGAAGGCATTGACGACTCGTCGACATAGTCGATCAGCGCCACGCCACCCTTCCCAAAAACGACCTTGTCGGTGATCGGATTCCCGTCGTCGTCGGTCGGCTGCACGGTGACCGTCACGCCGATCTCGTCGGGCTTGTTGGAGGCGTATATCGCACCCCGCTGCTCGCCGGTCTCAAGCACTACTGAGAGCTTCGATACGGACGTCCATTTCGATGCCATGCGCTTCTCTTTCGACGTGAGGTGTAGTGAGGTTCGATCTGGCGGAAGGTCTGACGCGAGCGGTGCGGCACTCGGGGACGGGACGTCAAATTTCTCGGAGTATCCCGCGATTGGGCGCAGAGAAGCCTTTCCCACTGCAGGGCGCTCGCCGGACCCCGATGAAGGTCTAGGATTCCTTCGGAAAATTTTTGTCGCCGCGACGAGATCCGTGCGACGGTGGCTCAGCTTCCAGAATGCAAATCGCTTCTCCGGAACGACTGCTTCCCAGTCGATCGTAATCGGGCGGCCACGGCAACGCATGCTCTCGACAGGGGCGATCGGCTCGTGGCCCAGAACGGTGCCGCAGCGACGCCAACAGCGCAGCCCACCATCCTGACCAACCGGTTCGGGCCTTCCATTAAGATCCCCCGACGGTGACGAGATCATCTCGTCCGGCTCGTTCCGACCGATGGGTCGGCCGCCGCCGCTGCCGCGTCCGTCGCCGGCCCATCGGCGCCTGCCGCTGGAGACACCGAAGGCGACCCCGGCATCGACGCGGGAAACGATCTTTGGAGAGCCGGGAAGGCCCACGTCGCCGAGGAAGCGTCACTGCAGGTCAACAGATTCTGTCGGTTGGCCAAGGACCGCCCCGGGTCGGCCTCACCCTCCATGTACCGTCTGTGTCCTGTCGCACCGAAGGTTGAGCGATCTCACCGAAGGTTGACGAGTGGCCGCTTGTTGCGCTGGGTCTTGACGATGGTCCTGCGGCGTGCCGATCGGTGACGAGGTCGGTCTGAGCCGGGCCCCGAGATCGCGGACTCGCGTGCGGGGCCGGAGGCGGTGCAAATCGCCGTCTGTTGTCCTCCAGCCCCGGCCGTCCCCGTTCTAGTGCCGTATCAGGCAACGTTTGCCCTGGCAACGACCGCGCGTAGGCGCCGATCGCTGGCATGGCGGTTTCGCCAGATGATGTAGCGGCGGATCATGCTGCTCTGTTCCTTGTGGCTGGTGTGGTCGGTGCCGTCGAGGGCGAAATAGCGCAGGGCGGTGAACTGGGCCTCGATCCGGTTGAGCCAGGAGCTGTTGGTCGGGGTGTATGCGATTTCCACGTTGTTCGCCTCGGCCCACGTCCCGACCCGCTGGCAGCGTTTTGTGGTCAGGTGCGGTGAGTAGTTGTCGCAGACGATCGCGATGCGCACGTCCGCGGGGTGCAGCGAGCGCAGGTAGCGGCAGAACTCCAGGAACTTGGAGCGGTTCTTGGTCTTCTTGACGTGCCCGTAGAGCTGGTCCTTGGCCAGGTCGTAGGCGGCAAACAGATGCCGGACCCCGTGCGGGCGGGTATAGGTCGCCCGCCTGCGCGGGCGGGGATCGCGGTCGGGATCCTTGTGCCGGCCGCCGCGTTCGGCCCACTGTCGGCCCGGGTGCGGCTGGAGGTTGAGCGGTCCGAACTCGTCCAGGCAGTAGATGACTTCGGGCTCGCCGTCCTCAGGTATGACCTCACCGTCGGCGATCGCGTACAGGTGCTCGACCCTCGCCTTCTTCGAGGCGTAGTCCGGGTCGCGGGAGGTCTTCCAGGTCTTCACGTGTTGAAACGAGACGCCCGCCTCGCGGAGCAGGACCCGAAGTCCCTCGTGGCTGATGTCGTCGACCACCCCCTCGGCGACCAGGAAGTCCGCCAGCTTGGCCAGGCTCCAAATCGAGAACGGCAGGCCGTGCTCCGCCGGCTTCGACTTGGCGATCTTCTTGATCTCCCGGCGCTCGGGCAGCGTGAACGTCCTCGGTCGTCCGCCCCGGTACTTCGGGTAGAGCGAGTCGAAGCCGTCCGCGTTGAAGTTGTGGATCACATCCCGGACCCGGTCCGCGCTGGTGAACGACACCTCCGCGATCTTCGCAACCGGCATACCCTGGGCGGAGAGCAGCACCATCTGGGCGCGCCGCCAGGTCACCACGGAGCCCGTGCCTCTGCGGACTATCCGCAGTAACCGCTGGCCCTCGTCGTCATCGATCTCGCGAACACGCACTCGTTCTGCCACCCGCATAGCTTGGCGGCCGATGCCGCCGGAAGCGTCAGGTTCAGGAGGGATCACCAGAGTCGGCTGCCGCGAGCGCCTTGCCTTCAACTCCAGACCGAGTGACACCGTCGACTGCCACACAGATACCAAAGACACGATCGTGGCTGGTCCAGCCGTTGACGCGGCCACGGTTATTGCTGATCTGCACCCGCTTCCTGGCGAGGTCCACGGACGACACCAAGTGCAAGTAGACCGTCCCGGCGACACGGGCGAGGACGATGTCTCCGACCTCCACCTTCGACGGGTCGACCGGGGCAACGATCACCTGCTGCCGACTACGTATCAGCGGGACCATCGAGGAGCCGCTGGGCCGGAACGTCACGGTGGCCCCGCCAGCAACCCTGCCTGCCACTGCATCCAATGCACCCACCCGATGATCGTGGCAGATTCCCCTGCATCACCCCACCGATTTACTCCTCCGCGCTCCATCAGCGAGGCGAACGTTGCCTGATGCGGCACTAGTTCACATCTCGCCTGACCTGGGAACTTGTTCCTCCAAAGTCGGACACTCGTGTGCGGGTTTCCGGCAAGGATCTCGACAAGCCCCCCCTAGGACATCAGGGGATAGAGCACAGCTCTCCTAAAGCCGGCTTCGCCAACTCGAGTCCTCGCTGGAACATGGCAAATACTGTCAGCGACGGTTAAGTATGGTTCTGGATCAATTTCGTGATCCAGAACCGCAGACCAAAGAGTCCGAACCAACAGACAGTACGACGGCGGCCCAGCCCGCGAGGGCTGAGCCACTGTCCAAAGCCGTCCGTGACGCCGGTCAGAGGAGCGCGGCGAGGTCACGCAGCAATGCAGCCTTCGGCTTGGCGATGGTGATCGTCTGCACGATCTCACCACCCTGGGAGACGTGCATTGTGGGCAGCGACAGCACGTCGTACTTCAAGGTCGTCTCGGGTTCGCACCGGCGTCGAGCTTGGCGATGGTGATCTTGTCGCCGTACTCGGCCGCCACCTGCTCCAGGAGGGGAGCAATCTGGCGGCACGGGCCGCACCAGGTGGCCCAGAAGTCGACCAGCACGGGCTTGTCGCTGCCCAGCACCTCGGCGGTGAACGTCTCGTCGGTCACGGTAACGGTGGCGCCAGCCACAACGGTCTCCTCACATGTCACAAGC
>NZ_JBSFJC010000288.1:0-3734 GCF_053597855.1 Kitasatospora sp. NPDC001225 | reverse complement strand
GTGCTACCGGGCCCTGCTCGCCGCCGAGGAGACGGCCCCGCAGGAGGTTCGCCGGGGTGCCGTCCGCGACCTCGCCGTCGGCCTGCTGCGGTACGACCGCCGGCTTCCGGGAGTGCGCGACTTCGCCGCTCGGGCAGGTGTGCAGCTGATCTGACCCGTAGTCGGACTACGGGCCGTAGTCCGACTACGGATCGCGGCAGCGAACCGGCAGTTCACTGGGACAGTCAACCCGTCCCAGGCTGCGGAGGCTCCCGCCATGCCGACGCCCAGCACCTCCTCGATCTCCACCGGCCCCCGGCACGCCGCGCCGTCGAACCGCGACCGGTTCGGTGCCTTCCTGACGGCCTCCTGGGCCACCCTGCACGTGCCCGTGCTCGTCCTGTTGGGCATCTCGGTGCAGCACCAGGCCGACGCCCGTCCGGAGGCCGCGGCCACCGCCCCGGACCTGCCCGCCGCCCCGTAGGCGTCGGCGTTCTCATCGGCTCCACACCCGTCTTCCACTCGCTCGTCCGAGAGGAGAACCGGCCATGCACCGGCTGTCCATCGCGTCCCCGTTGAACACCGAACTGGACCGCATCGACTACCGCACCACCCCCGAGTACTACATCGACACCGAGCAGGTCACCGACCCCGTCGTCGCGCACCTGCTCGGCCGCTGCCCGACCGTCTTCGGGCTCAAGAAGGCCATCGCCGACCTGCTGACCGGGCAGCTGGACATCGAGATGCCCGAGACCAGCGGGACCATCGAGCCCGGTGCCGTCGTCCGAGGCACGGTGACCGTGGCCGCCGGGGCCGTCATCGCCGAGGGTGCGGTCGTCACCGGCCCGGTGCTGGTCTGCCCCGGTGCCGTGATCGACGCCGGCGCCCGGGTCCGGGACCACACCGTCATCGGCCCCGGCTGCCGGATCGGCTGGGGAGCCGAGATCACCCGCTCCCTGCTGACCGGCGGGGTCTTCATGAAGCACACCAGCTTCGTCGGCGACTCCGTCCTCGGCATCGGCGTCAACATCGGCGCGTTCGTGTCCACCACCGGCCTGCGCGTCACCAGCGGACCGGTCACCGAACCGGCCACCGACGAGGTCTGCGCACGCCTCGACGGGCACCGCGTCCCCACCGGCCAGACCAAGTTCGGCGCCGTGATCGGCGACGGCGTGATCGTCCCCGCCGGCACCGTGCTCCAGCCCGCCACCCTCATCGGCGCCCACACCACCCTCTACCCCCGCACCCAGATCGGCGGGTTCTTCCCCGCCGGAAGCCAGGGAAGGTGACCATGACCTCCACCACGACCTCCGACCGGCTCACCCTGCGGATCACCGGCGGCCGCCCGCTCCACGGCAGCACCACCGTTCAGGGCAGCAAGAACATCGCCCTGCACCTGTACGCGGCCGCGATCCTCGCCGACCAGCCGCTCACCCTCACCGGCGCCCCCGCGATCCTCGACACCGGAGTGTGCGCGGAGATCCTCCACCGCACCGGCACCCGCGCCACCGTGACCGACGGCGAGTTCGAGACCCGGCCAGCCGACTCCTACTTCCCGGTCATCCCGGACGACCTCGGCCGTCGCATCCGCACCACCGCGGTCATGGCCGCAGCCCTGCTGACCCGCTGCGGCAAGGTCACCTTCCCGCTGCCCGGCGGCGACGCCTTCTGCGCCCGCCACATCGACCTGCACCTGGCCGCCATGGCGGCGGCCGGCGCCGACGTCGAGGTCAACCGAGGTCGCGTACGTGCCCGTTTCCCCGACTCGAAGCGGTTGCCGTTCATCACCACGGTCAGCACCAGGAAGTGGGGTCCCAGCCTGGGCGCGACGGTCACCGCGATGCTGCTGGCCGCCCGCACCCCCGGCACCTCGTCGATCCTCGGTCCGAGCATCGAGCCCGAGGTCACCGTCACCGCGGAACTGCTCGCCCGCTCCGGCGTCGGCATCACCTGGCAGGGCACCGAAGCGCTGCACGTCACCGGCACCGACCGCATCGCCGGCGGCGTCTTCCCGGTCCCGTTCGACCGCTTGGAGGCCGCCACCCTGGCACTCGCCGCCGCGATCACGGGTGGGGACGTCCACCTCGACGCCTTTCCGCCCAGCGGCTTCCCGGCGGGTCTGGTGTCGGTCTTCGCCGACGCCGGGATCCTGCTGACCGCCGAACGCGCCGGGACGACGGTCGCCGTGCCGGCGGGACTGCGCGCGGTGGAGGCGGCGACCGGCCCGCACCCGGGCTACCCGACCGACGTCCAGCCCCAGCTGACCGCCACCCTCACCCGCGCCGCCGGAACGTCCCGGATCGACGAGCGGATCTACAGCCGGCGCGACAGCCACCTCGCGGCGCTGCGGCAGTTCGGCGCCGTCGTCAACGCCGACGGCCCGGTGATCACTGTCGAGGGCCCGTCCAGGCTCCTCGCCGCTGACGTGGCGGGCGAGGACATCCGGGCGGTGACCGCGCTCGTGCTCGCCGCCCTGGCGGCCGAGGGGACCTCTACGATCCGGGGCATGTACCACCTCCGGCGCGGCTACGGCGATCTGCTGGCCAAACTCTCCGCGCTCGGAGCCGACCTGACGATCAACCAGGAGCTTCCGTGAGCAACACCCGACCGTGGCCGTCGGACACTGTCACCGAACTGCAGCAGTGCCTCGACCTGCTGGTCGACGACGGCGCCCTGCCCGGCGGCGTCCTCGCCTACGGCACGCGCGGCAGCAAGCCCGCCTTCGCCGCCTCCGGCATCGTCGCGCCCGAGTGCGGAGGCAAACGGCCCGGCCCCGACACGGTCTACGACGCCGCGTCGCTGACCAAGGTCCTGTCCACCTGGCCGCTGATCGGCCTGGCCGACGGCATCTCTGCGGACACCCCGGTGAGCGACCTGCTGCCGGACCTTCCGAACCAGGCGCCCGGTGGCCAGGTGACGGTCGGGCAGATCCTCGCGCACACCTCCGGCCTGCGGGCCGACACGCGCCTCGACCAGTACCGGAACCGCACCGAGCCCCTGGCCTCGCTGATCTGCGGCGAGCCGCTGATCGCCGAACCCGGCGCCGGCCACCGGTACATCAACCGCGGGTTCATCCTCCTCGGACTCGCGCTCGCCCGCGTCCACGGCCGCCGCCTGGATGAACTTGCCGTCGACCTCTGGCAGTCCCTCGGCATGACCCGCACCACCTACGGGCCCGTCAGCCGGTCCTCCGAGGTCGCCCCAACCGAGAAACGGCTCAACGGCGGCCCGCGCCTGTGGGGCATCCCGCACGACGACAACGCCGGCCTGCTCGGCGGCGTCGCCGGCCACGCCGGGGTGTTCACCACCCCGGCCGACCTCGCGGCGTTCGCGGACCGGCTGCTCGCCGCGCACGCCGACGGAAGTGGCTTGGGCTCCTGGCTGCGCACCAGTATGGAACCGCAGGCCGACATCGAACCCGGCCTCCAACGAGGCCTTGCCTGGATCCTCGCCGACAGCGGCCGCATCGCCTACCACCACGGGTTCACCGGCACCAGCCTCTACCTCTCCCCCGGCACCGGCCGCTACCTGGCCCTCTGCACCAACGCCGTCTACCACCACCAGGACAACCGCACCCGCCTCGCCCCGCTCCGCGCCCTCGCACTCAAGGCCGTCACCGCCGACTGAGAGGACCCCTGCCGTGCCCCAGGACACGCTCGCGTCGCTGACCACCCTCCAGCTCGGCGGGCCAGCCAGGACCGTCCTGACCATCTCCGACCCCGCCCACTGGCACGACGTCGCCCGTACGGTCGGCC
>NZ_JBSFJC010000287.1:0-3763 GCF_053597855.1 Kitasatospora sp. NPDC001225 | reverse complement strand
CCGCCCCGGGCCGGGCGGGCGGCGAGCCGCATGGCGATCAGCGCGAGCACGATCGAGGCGGCGTCGGTGAGCATGTGCGCCGCGTCCGAGATCAGTTCGGCCCGCTCGCCCTGGCCGGGGCCCTCGGTGCCCTGTACGGCCTCGCCTCCGCGCTCGGGCAGCCGCTGCTTGGACGCCTGGTCGACCGCCACGGCCAGACCAAGGTCCTCGTCGCCGCCACGGCCACGGCGAGCACGGCGTTCCTGCTGCTGCCGTGCACCGGTCCGATGCGCCACCCGGTGCTCGCCGCACTCACCGTGCTGGTGGCGGGGCTGGCGACGCCGCCGCTGGAGGCAGGTCTTCGGGCGCTGTGGCCGGTGCTGCTGCCCGACGCCGGGCACCAGCGCACCGCGCTCTCGCTGGACAGCAGCACCCAGGGCACGGTCTTCATCGCGGGTCCACTACTGGCCACCGGCTTCGCGGCCGGCGCCGGAGCGACCACCGCGCTGGTGGCGACCGCGGCGCTCGGCCTGCTCGGCACCGGCCTGGTCGTCACCGCCCGCCCCTCCCGCGCC
This sequence comes from Kitasatospora sp. NPDC001225, assembly GCF_053597855.1. Classification (NCBI taxonomy): domain Bacteria; kingdom Bacillati; phylum Actinomycetota; class Actinomycetes; order Kitasatosporales; family Streptomycetaceae; genus Kitasatospora; species Kitasatospora sp. NPDC001225. The sequence goes on along the minus strand of NZ_JBSFJC010000287.1, from coordinate 3,209 downwards.
TGGACGCCGGCGGAGTTCACCGAGGTCGTGCACTGGACGGGTCCGCTGCGCGTGCCGGGTCTTCGGGTGCTGTTCGCCGCGCTGATCGGCACCGGCGTCGCGCTCGGCGCGGTCAACGTCCTGGCGCTGTCCGCCGCCGAGCGCCACCACGCCGGGTGGCTGGCCGGGGTGATGCCGGCCGCGCTGTCCATCGGCAGCATGCTCGGCGGCCTCGCCTACGGCCGCCACGCCTGGCCCGGCGCCCCCGCCAAGCACCTGGTCGCAGCCTCGATCGGCTTCGCGGCCAGCTGGCTGCCGCTGCTGCCCGACCCCGCGCCCGCCGTCGCCGTCCTGGGCGCCGTGCTGCCCGGCACCTTCCTCGCGCCGCTGCTGACCGCCGCGTTCCTCACCGTCGACCGCCTCGCCCCCGAGGGGGAAGCGACCGAGGCGTTCGCCTGGCTGATCGCCTGCATCGGCGTCGGCCAGGCCGCCGGCACCGCCCTGGCCTCCCTCGCGGACACGGCCGGCCCGCTGCTCGTCGCCGCCGTCCCGCTCGCCGGGGCCGCCTTCGCGCTGTGGCTGCTGCGCCGCTTCAACGACCGCCTCTCCTCCTGACCTCCGCGCTCACCTCGAAGGACACCGCCGTGAACACCACCCTCTTCGCCGCAACTCCCGCCACCCGCATGCACGTGGTCTGGGACTGGAACGGAACGGTCAAGGACGACCTCGACGACCACGTCTTCGCGTTGAACGCGACCCTGCCCGCCCTCGGCGGCGCCCCGGTCGACCGGGAGACCTACCGCGCCAAGCACACCGTGCCGATCCCCCGCTTCTACGCCCGCCTGCTCGGCCGCGAGATCACCGAGCAGGAGTGGATCTCCAGCGACACCGCCTTCCTCGCCCACCTGCGCGCCCAGCCGGTGCGCGTGCGCGAGGGTGCCGCCGAGTTGATGACTGCCCTGCGTGAGGCCGGCCACACCCAGTCCCTCCTGTCGCTGTGCCCGCACGACACCCTCGTGCGCGAGGTCGAACAGGCCGACATCGGCCACTTCTTCATCCGGATCGACGGCCGCACCGGGCCCTCCGGCGGCACCAAGGCCGCACCGCTCACCGCCCACCTCGAAGCCCTCGGCCTCGCCGAGCAGCCGCACCGGGTTCTGCTGGTCGGCGACGCCGTCGACGATGCCGACGCTGCCCACGCCAACGGCGCCCACGCGGTGCTGCACACCGGCGGGCTGCACCACCCCGCCAAGCTCGCCGCCACCGGCCACCCGCTCACCGACACCCTTGCCGACGCCGTCGTCCTCGGCCTGCGCCTCGTACAGGGCCGTGGCATGCAACTGGCCTGCGCCTAGCACCGATCGGCGGCCGGACCAAGCCGCCGTTCCTGCGGACCATCTCCCTCAACGACCGCATCACCGGAGCCCTGCCGTGACCCGAAGAAGACCTTCCGACCCCGACCTCCCCGTCCGTCCGAACCTCCTGGATGTGCCATGTCCGAGTCCGATCCGCTGCCGGGCGCCTCCGAGTCCGAGCCGATCCGCATCCCCGACGAGGACCTCGACGACCTCGTCAGCGCCCTGAACCGCACCATGGCCGAGGTCCGCCAGCACGGCGTGATCCTTGACCGTCTCGGCTCCGAACCCGACGACGAGACGGGGTCCGGCTCCATCGAGCCGGACCTCGGCAGCGAGGACGCCCCCGAGGCCGCTCCGCCGCTGTTCATCCTCGCGATGGGCGGCGCCCAGTACGCCGCCGAGCTGGCCGAGCTCTCGTTCTGGGTCACCCACATCCTGCTGCCCGTCTACGGCCGGGAGATCGGCTCCACCCGCCCGTGGTGCGCGAGGTGGCCCGAGCACCCCGAAGCCGTCGCCCGCCTCCACGCGCTGTGGCTGGCCTGGCAGCAGCTGACCGCCGCCGAGGCCGGCCAGGGCGGCCCTTCGACGTGGCATCGCGACCACCTCGACCACGCCATCGCTCAACTCCGCTCCCCGGACGGTCCGTTCGCCGCGTGCACCACGAGCCCCTCCCGGCCGGCCCACCGCGTCCTGTCGACCCCCGACCAGCTGGGACTCGCCGCATGAAGGACACCGACTTCCGGCTCGACGACCTCGAACCCGCCGACGAGCACACCGCCGAACTGTACGAGTCCACTTGGGTCAGCGACTTCAAGACGATCTCCCAGCACGATGTGGGCGACCGCAGTTTCATCGTCGCCTTCGATGCCTCGGCCACCTGGGGCTACCCCAACATGCCCAACATCGCCTCCTTCGATCTCGTGCGCGACAGCAGCCAGGCGACCTTCAGCATGCACAGGTCCGAGCACGCCACCTTCGCGTTCGCGCAGAACTGGCTCGTCAACCGCGGCTGCCCTCCGGACGCGCTCACTCCGACCATCGACGTCCCGAAGCCCGCCGACGAGCTGACCGTCCAGGTCGAGGACCGCATCCGACGCTCGGGCGAGAGCCTTGCGGTCGTCGACTACCAGGTCATCGACGGGTCCGACGTCGAGGGCTGGAGCATCGTCGTCGACCGCCAGGACAAGGAGCTGCCCGTCCGGCTGTTCCTGGAAACCCTCCAGCCCGACCAGTACACCTACACGGTGCGCGAGGGGGCGTTCGCCAACCTCGCCGCCGCCGAGAGCTGGCTGGAGCAGCGCTCCACTCCGCTGCCCGACGCGCCGGAGTACCGCCTCGATGCGGCGGCCCTGCGTACCCGCGCCGCCCTCGCCCGCAGCACCACCGCCCCGGCCGCCGTCACCGCCGCCGACGTTCTGGCCGCCGCGCCCGTCAGCCGCCGCGCGGCCCGATCGGGGGCGGTCGCTGTGACCCGCGCGAAGTTCGGCTTCTCCGCCCACCCCGACGCCATCGCCGACCTGCGCCAACTCCCCGACGCCGTCCGCGACCAGGCGCTGCTGCACCTGCAGGACCTCGTACACGGCGAGCGCGTCGCCAAGCGCCTCGACGGCCGGCTGGAGGGCTGCCACAAGATCTACCTCGGCGTCGGCGACCAGTGGGCCAGCCACCGCCTGGTCGTGCAGTTCCGCGACGCCCCGCCGGCCTCGAAGCACACACGCGAGGTCCACCTCGTCGCCGCCGGCCCGCGGCTGGACTACGCGGTCTACCGCTCCGCCCAGAGCCGCCTGGGCCGCACCGGGGTCAACCTCCCCGCGGGCCTCAGCCCCGCCGAGGAGGCCCGGGTGCGCGCCGCCCGCGCCCGCTCCACGCGCC